>NZ_DATNPA010000295.1:0-130130 GCF_036703385.1 Allocoleopsis sp.
GTGTGTTGTTAGTTTGCCCTCCTATATACAGGGTTATGGTTTCTTGCCCAGCTTCCAGCAATCGCCGTCCCGATGAATGTGACCCGCGATCGCCATTTGTTGTAGGTGCGATCTGAATATCTCGGAGTGCTTGGTTGCATCCCCGTACACCAGCTGTGCTAACTCTTGAGCTGTTGCTGACGGGTGTTGCTGTAAGTAGTCCAGGATGGTTTGTCGGCGTTCCCGCGTCTGTTGTTTTATCTTCTTCCCGGCTGATATTGCTGTATCGAATTCCATAATGTTCAGTGACGGTGCTTAAGACATAATCAACGCGATCGCCTACCCACCGAGCTACGGTTACTGCCCAACTGTTTCCAATTGCTCGGTACTTAGGTCCATTAAATGCTGGCTTCCCTCTGTAAGTGATGTTGAGGTAATTATCTGGAAAGCCCTGTAAACGCAGGCATTCAGTGGGCGAGAATCTCCGTAGTATGTTTGCAAGTCCTTTGTCGCCATGAACTCTAACTCGTTGATAATCCCAAGGCGTTAGGCAGCCAGAATACGCTACAGCATCAGTACTCCCACCAAGTGTATGGGATGTACCATCATCTAATACACCCCAGCCATCGCTACTGGTATGGTCGATTTTAATGACAACGGCTGGTGGCGCTCCAGAGTTGGGGTGTGAAGTTTTAAACCCACCCGATCGCAATGTAGGCGCGATCGTCCCAGCATCTTCACCATAGTCCTTGTAGCTAAAAGCGAGGTAGTTCTGCGGCTTCATCCCCGCTTCTGCCACAACCGCGCCCGCTAGCTGACCATTGCCGTTAATCAGGCGAACTTCATCCCTACTGTTCTGCTGAAAGCAAGCAACGAACGGTGCAATTTGGTTGCGGATTGGTCCATCTTTACACCGAGCATCGAGGGTAGGAGAAACCGTTATGGGGTTGTAGTTAAGAGACTCATAAACGAACGCTTCACACCCTGGATCTAGTCTGTACCCATGACTTAAACAAGCTGGGGCAACAGATAAAGGATTTAAGTTTCCTCCACCGAGAATAGTGGTAACCCCTCCAGTACCTCCTCCAGCAACTCTTGCGCATCTTGTGCAGTTGCATCCTCCGTCACCACCACATCCACAAGTGTCCACCCTTCCTTGAGTAGCAGGTTGTCGTAGGTAATTCCCGCTATCTCCTCCAGCGCCTCTTGAAGTAACTGGGGTAACTTTTTCCCGCGTTTGGCGGCGCGACGTAGTATTCCTCGGCACGCTTCCTGGCTCAAATAAAACTGCTCCAGGTAATCCCAGAAATCTTGTAAGGTCTTCTGTGGGTGCCGCGCCAAGTAATCGGTGGGCGTTTCCAGGACGGAAAGCAACTCCGAAGACTCTCTCTCGTCGCTGGGGAAGGGAGAAGTACTGAGCGTCGAGTACGCGCCACGCAAAGCTGCCTTTCGGTCCAAACACCATACCTGCGTTTCCCCATTTAATTTTGGGGTGCCGTCCTCGATAGGCTCGGAAGAACCGAAAATCAACGAGTGCAAGGTTGAAGCGTAAGAGGGTATGGATGAATTCGGCTTCGAGCCAGCGCTCTGCCTGCTTGTCGTCTGGAAAGAGCATGGATGGCTCTCCCACCATTCCGGCGACAAACAGTCCAAAAGCGTTGTCGTCTGTGGTGAGGACTCCTGGAACGTTTTCCCAAAGTCCAATGGGGCATTTTGACTCATTGAATCCTCGAATGTATTCAAGTGTTAAATTCCCCCTAATGTCCTGTAACGATTTCCTTAATCCCGCAATACTGAACGACTGGCATGGCGACCCCCCAGCGTAGATATCAGCCTTGTCTTGGAATTGGGTGAAATCCGCTTTGGTGATATCCCCAAGGTTCGGAACGTTGGGATGGTGGTGAGCGAGGACAGCGCTGGCAAACGGCTCGATTTCGCTAAACGCAATAGGTTCCCAGTCAGGTTTGGCGACTGATAAGGCATCCATTCCAGCAAATACATGAATAAAGCGTCGTTTCATCCTTCACCCCCAGCCTTAATTGTCCCAGATGTTACGGCTATGTGTTCCATTTGTGACACTATATCCACTATTTATCTGCCCAAGATTGCACAACCAGCTTCTTCCAATTCGTCTCACGCCCATCAACGACGTGTTTGAGCTGGGCTTTGAATTCATCGCCAATCAAATCGTTAACCTGCCTTGTCGCGAGTTCGGCAAATTCTTCTTTGACCAACACATCCACCTCGTCATGAACTACGCCAATGATTTGTAAATCCCATTCCGGGTGTTGGGCGATTAGGTGTTGGATTTTGGGAAGTGACTTCTTAACCGCTGTGGCTTCAATTCTTGTCCAGATTGCTGCAAGGGATTGGGTGTACGGTGCTTCTAATTTGTCGGGGTTTTGGCGGTTAGGAACCAAGGGGAGAAGGATTCTAAACCCGTCTGAGGTGCTGTTCACAGCAACCATCTGCCCATCCACTTCCACAGCCTTTTTCACCAAGCGCTTGTGTAAAGCTTCGCGATGCTTTAAGACCTTGGGATAAAGCACCTTACAACCCTCAATAGCAGCTTCACAGTCTTCGAGTTTTGGCTCTTTTCCGGTGTTGGCTGTGATTTGAGCTTGGATACGTCCCGCCCCCGCCCCGTTTAGCCAGCCGTAATAGGTGTTTTTTGCCGTATCCCGAAACGCTTTGGCTGTTTTATTCGCTTTAGGCTTTTCAACACCATCCTCAAATTTTTCCTTAGCCAGACGTGCAATGTCTTCCCAACTCCAATCCAATCCCTGACATTTGGCAATGTAAACCGCCACCTTACTGTGGTTGTCAATGCTTTCATCATTGTTCCCCGCGATCGCGGTTTCATCTTCGGCTTGGTCGGCGGCGATCCGTCCATGCGCTCCAGCTAAGTCAACCACACCCATGACATACCCTTGAGGCGGTTTAATGGTTGACCTGGGGTTGGGTAGGTTGTATTCAGCGATCATGGGGCTATCTTTTGCCGAGATGGATTGTAGGTTGGGTAAGTCGTCAAAGTTTTTCGACTCCCCGCTGCTAAACCGACCAAAGCCTGTTAGGGTTCTGAAGGTGGTGTGGACACGCCCATCCCGTGCGGCAGAACGCGCAAAGGCTTTTAAGTTATTCAGCTTTACATCAAGCGCCTTGAGCTTAAGCCGTAACTTCACCAAGGGGTTATTTTGGTGCTGCGCCAGTTCCGTCTTATCAAGTTTGTCAACCACAATGTTGTACTTTGTGGCTAAAACTTTCGCTAGTTCTGCTGTTTGGTTGTAGGTAACAGTGGGGCAAATTTGCTGCCATTCTTGTAGCAGTTGTTGGCGAATTACTTCAATTTGCTGACCCTGTACCTCGACCAGTTCTAAATCCACTGGCATCCCCCAACATTCAATATCCACCGCAACGGGAATGCATTGGTTCTCAACGTCCCAGCTTTCCACTAACTTGGGGCTGTAAAGTACTGAAGTTTTATCACGGTACAAACTACATAGCGTGTGGTATAGATGCCATGTCGCAATTACATCGCGTGCGGCATATTGAATCTGCTCATCGCTAAGATAATCACCCCAATCTGATTTTTGCTGAGACTTATCTAGTTGGGTATTGAACCAGCGGTTGATTAAATTACCCAAACTATACCCACCGGATAGTATGGGAGACGCCGCACCCTTTTTATCCTCATCCCCTTTACCGTAGTCCCCAAAGTACACCTTTGCCCCAACCAAGGTACAGGCGATGTTTTGCGCTTTAATTCCTAACTGAGTCGCTAGCATTCGTAAATCGAAGTGGAGGTTATGACCCGCAATTCGACAGTCTGGAGATGATACGCGATCGCGCAGGACTTGAAAAAATGTTTCAAACTGTTGGTGTTTGACAGCACGCTCTGATTCAGTAGCAGCAAATAGGGGTAAGGTATTAAGCGATCGCCCCCCTAAATCTGCAATCCAAACCTGCTCACCGTCAAAGAGTTGAATTAAGCGGATACGTCCATCCCAAGGGTGTAAACCACCTGTTTTGTGGTTAGTTTCTCCAAAGGTTTCTAAGTCTAAAACAAGTAGCTTAGCCGCCTGGATTTTTTGCAGGTGCTGGGTGTAGTTTGGTGTAGCTGGGTCAAGTAATGTTACTGGGACGTTGAAGTTAATTTGTGGCTGTTGGGGGTGGATGAATATTTTTGAGCTAGATACTTTTTGGGTTGGTGGAATAATTTCAAGGAGCTGGACATAGCGATCGCCTAATGGACATCTCAACAACCACGTATTTTTTCCCTTTTCCTCAACCCATCTCAATCGAGCGAAACTACCATCTTTATCATGAATTTCAAACTCTGGAGAGTCCCAAGCTTGCTGTTGGGGTGTGAATTTTAGTTCAGGTATTCTCTGAACATCGAATCCACCCCACAATTCACGCTGACGTGCGGCAATCAGTTCTCCCACATCGTTGCGGTGGCAGTAGTCGCCAGTCCGCTCCCAACAGAGTAAGGTGTAGGGTTCAGTTGGGTTGAGTGAGGCTAGCCACTCGTCAACGCGCTCCATGCGATCGCGTAATAAATCTGAAAATCCTTGCTGATACTCTGTCCAGTGCATCCACAATTCGTCAGGTGCAGCAGACTTACTCCTGTCTTTCCAAAAATTCAGTAAGTCTTGGGTAGGGGCAAAGAAGTCTAAGGTGGGGAGGTTGTGGAAATTTTGTGGGCGCGATCGCGAAATACTAATCAGCTTCCCGTGGTGGTTCTGAGGCTCGAAATAGCTTGCGGTGTAGAGCATGATTTAGTACCTTACAAGATTTAAAAACTGACTTGTCTCTGGTTTAAATAGCGTTTTTACGGTACCTACGGGACCACCCCGTTGTTTACCGACGATAATTTCGCAAATCCCTCTATCAGGTGTCTCAGGGTTGTAATACTCGTCTCGGTAAAGCAGCAAAATCACATCGGCAGCTTGCTCAATTGCGCCTGATTCTCGCAGCTGAGAAATGACCGGACGCTTGTTAGATTGCTTGTCGGATTCTCGGTTAATTTGTGCTAGCGCCATAAACGCTACGTCAAACTCTTTCGCGATCGCCTTACACCCATTCGCCAACTTATCTAGCTCGGTAACACGATTGTTCTTTACCGACTCGTCTCCCAAAAGCTGGAGATAATCTAGAACAACAAGCGCTGGTTTACCGTACATTGCCGTAGCTTTACGAATACCAGATCGGATACGTGCAGGGGTCAGAGCAGAACCGCTAGTATCATCCAGGTAAAGCGGAATGTCTGAGAGGTGCCCCAGAGCCTCGCTAATGCGGGTAAAATCTGTTTCGCTCTCCACAGTACATTCTTCGATTTTCTTGGCGTCTACGCCCGATTTCCAGGCCAGTATCCGAGTCATTAATTCTTCCCTGTCCATTTCGGCTGAGAAGAACACGACGGGATGATTTTTCTCAAGCAGTTGGGCAGCCACATGTACCGAACACTGGGTTTTTCCCATTCCGCTTCTGCCGGCAACAATATAGAGCTTCTTGCGCTTGAGTCCGCCAATCACCGCATCAAGGTCGATAATTCCTGTGGGAAAGCCTTTGAGCTTAGGTGCGTCTAGCTGGTTGTAGATGCGAAGCAAGATGTCAATTGGCGGTTCAACGTCAGAACTCGTTTCTCCCAACGGCGACAGGCTGAAAATTTTATGCTCAGCTTCATTGCGGATTTCCTCAAGTTCTACCGCCGTCTCGTATCCCATTTGGGCAATTTCGTTACCCGCTTGGATAAGCTGACGACGAGCGTACTTGTCCATCACTAAGGCAACATATCGGTCGATGTTGACAGCGCTTACAGTACGGTCAACCAACTCAGCTAACTTGGATTGCCCACCAACTCGTTCCAGCATGTCGTGGTCGTACAACCAAGTTGCCACCATCATCAAGTCACAGGGGCGATCGGCGGTATGTAGAGCTAGCGCGGCTTTGTAAATCTCGCGATGGGCGTTTATGTAAAACGCCTCTGGCCTTAATGTGTCAACAACACGAGTCATAGCACCAGGGTCGAGCAAAATACCTCCAAGAATGGCTTCTTCGGCCTCAATGCTCTGAGGTGGCAGGTTGTTAACACCACCAAAATTCAGCTCAACTACTTTGCTTTGTTTCTGGGCGTACATGATAATTCTGCCTTTTTAGCGAGTAACATTTTTCGGGTTGCTTCTCTTTGTTCATCCGAGGGGATGTAACGCTTGCGCTCTGGTGGTGGAGCTGACGAGGCTTGTGGTGCTGGCAATGGATGGATTGCTGCCGCAGCTTGGTAGGCGTCCCATTCGATCGCGAGTTCATCTCGGCGTTTCAGGTCGTACTTCCCACCTGCAATATGCTTGCGAACTTTCGTCTGCAATTCACCCTCTGGTAATCCTTGGTACGCGGGGTAGCTCTTGAGAGAGCGCGTCATGTGTTTTTCAAAACCCGCGTCAAAAACACCCCGCGATCGGGTTTCCCAAGGTAGGCGATCTGAACCGTCTATATTCTTGGTGTACTGAGATTGATTACGTCCATAACGCTCACTGTTATCACGCTGGGGAGCGGAATCTTTAGTCTCCCGAATAACGCTACTGTTTTCAGAGCCAATGGGTTGATTTGGTTGGTCAGAGACGATTGCTTGTGTAGAGATTCCAGATTCTTCTTGCTGATCGATTTCTTCCTCTTCACACACACGCACTCTTTGGGTGGGGGGTGCGCCGGGTTCAGGGGGCGCTTCCCCTTTGGGGGGTAGGGGGGAATGACTACTAGATTGACTCTTTATATAAAGAAGAGAAGTCAAATTTGACTCCTGATCAGAAACCAATTTTGATTCATCCAGGAGACAATTTTGACCCACGAGAGTCAAAATTGTCTCCTCGGATTTTTCGTCGTTTTGCCCATCAGTCAAATTTGACTCATCGAGAATTGCGTTGTTTAAGCGATTCCAACCATCAAGTGCCGATTGAATAGCTTCAATCTCTAGAAAGTACTCGCGGGTTTGGTCGAATTTGCCACCGGATGATCGGTAACGGATATACCCCCAGTCGTAAAGCCATTTCAATCGGGTCTTGATGTAAGTCTGTCCGTAACCCTCCAATAGCCCAGAGCGGAAGTCGTCAATCGTTTCGTACAGCCAGAGCGTCGGTATCGCTTTGGGCTTTTTACCATTCTTTACGGCTGTCCTGTTCCAAGACTTGACGCGCTCGACTTCTGTCAGCCTGCATTCTGTCCAGTATTCGAGTAAGTCAAGTATCTGTGCTGCACAGTCGTCATTGGCACAAATACTTATAAAATCCTCTCTCCTTTGGACAAACTTCCCGTAATGTCTTAGTAACGCTGTTCTAGCCATAGAAACCTCCAATCACACCCGATATCCAAAGCTTCATGACTTTAAAAACTTCCATTCTCAACGTCAGACAAGAAAGTGCGAATCCTAGCTAGATCGTTGTCGTCTAACTCAAACCATTCACCTGGTAATCTTTTATGGTTGAAACGTTCATGTAATTCTTGCTCGATTATGTAAGCTTCATCTGTATCTAGATGCGCGACTAATTCGAGATGCGAACCGCAATTACATGCAACAGCCATTGCTCGACTGCGAAGATTTCCAGTTACCCCTATTTTGTAAATGCTGTCCCTTATACGTTTGAAAACGTATAAGAAATCCTTGTTAATGGGTTGTTGTGGGTAAAATCTGTATGGTGAGGCGTAAACACATCCTGGTATTTCATTGACATCGCGGTATTCTTTTACGGCTCGCCATCCTTTGGCGTTGTTGCGATCACGAAGTCGATCGCAGACAATATATCCGGCAGCTTCTAGTTGCTTTTTAGCTGTTGACCTTGACAGATCTCCGTAAGTGCTTTTCTCTTTCCCAAATTTGTCAATTGTAATAAAGGCTGTTTCAATGTCATTTGTGGTGCAATACAAATTCTGTTTTGTCTTGTTAGTAATGAAATCCATTAATTCTACAGCGCACCTACCTAATGTTGGGTCTTGTCGGTAGTGAATGCTGTTTCCATGTGCCTTTTCAAAAGGGAGGTTTATTGCCATATTTGTTCTCCTTCAAGCGCGATCACGATTAACTCCTTCATCCGTTCTTCTGGTAACTCGAACGCTTTGTTCTCCCACCACTGCTGCCAGCGTTTAACAATTCGATCTTCTAAACTCATGACTGCACCTTCACTTGAAGTCTCTTATATGCTTCGTTAATTTCTCGGAACGTTTGAGCATTTCCACCCATATCTGGGTGATGTTTTAGGCAAAGCTTTCGATACGCTTGTTTGAGCTGAAAAGCAGTGAATTTTTGGGGTAATCCTAAAAGCTGATGATCGCGACTAAAATGACTTACGGGTTGTTGAACTCTTGGTTTCGGTGTTTCTTTTTGATTTACTTTGTCCCAGTCGGAGCGACTTTGACGAATAGTTCTAGCGGTGGCTTCTGAACGCTTACCACAGGTGTGCATTGCACCCCAATGTGTTTCTGGGTGCTGGAAAGGACAGTAGAAGGAATTTACTTTTAGGCGAACGATATACCCCCAGCCATTAGATGTTGAAAATACAAATCCGCGAAATACGTCTTTTCCTCCTGTAGTATCGATTACCCGATAAACTTCAATTGGGTGTGCAGAATGGTGCTTAAAAAAAGTGGCTTTCATATCAGCAACCAGCTTTTTGTCGGCAATATGACACTCCACACCATTAAGAGAGATTAAATGAAGTGTTGCTGTAAACTCTTTTCGAGAATACTTGATTGACCTTGGGTGACTCATGACTGCACCTCGATCGCGTTGAATTCAGAAACGGAGATTTTGTAACTAGATGTGGTTGCGTAGTGGTTCCAAAAAATCTGTCTTTCTTGGGGCGATAACTCTTTAATTGGTGTCGGCAGCAATGATCGCCCGACAACTACAAAAGCCTCAGATGGCAGGTGACACGCTAGCGCGTACTTGATTGAATCTGAATAGAGCAAAGCACCGATGTTCAACGTACTCAATACTTTTTTAAGGGTGCGTAGATTCAACTCTTTGGATGTAGAGTCAACAACAGACCGACCTGTTCTAAACTCAACAATTTTGTAAATCATGTCTCATTTGTGATATATGTGTGTTCCATCTGTGACACTGTAGCTAGACTATTCCAGCCACTTAAAATTGCAAATCTCGTCAACAGCGGTTGGCGGCAACTCAAACCAATCGCTATCGGGTATCCAATAGCTTATATAGGGGTAAGTCAAAGCTTCCTCCTCATCCTCACTTCCTGGTATAGACCACAGTAGTTCTATAGGATAGGGACTAACTAGCGTGATTTGAATGAGTAAAACCGTTGGGGATTCTGGCGTCCATCCCAACCAATAACGGGGTATGGGAGAGCAACATTTTAAGAGGGCTAAATACCCCTCTTGCGATTGGGTCGTGTTATCGTGTATATTCATAGGAAAGCGAGCTACTTGTGAGCTACTTAATAGCTGAACTAGGAGCGAAGCGGACTACAGGGTAGTCGAATGAAAAATAGATTTTGACCGATTTGAGGACACCTCCTGGCAGAGGTGTTTTCGCTTTTTAAGGCGAAAAAATTCCTTGTCATCATCTTACTCTTGTAGAGGTGGTAGTGCAAGGTGCGAACCAACTTAGAAATTTCTGAGAGCGATTTGTTAGATACATATCAGACACTCCAAGTTGGCTCATCCGGTTGACAACTATCAGTTGTCAGTTGACTAAAGCTTCTTCCCGCACGTTCAGTACGTCTTCATCAAACAAACTGACCTGCGCCCGCTTCCCGTTTAGATAATCTCGTGCCTCTGCCTGCACCCGTTCCAGCTTCGCCTTCAACTCTTGATCGGCTATCAGGTAGGGCGTGTTGATGTTTATGGGCGAGGCCAGCTCCTCATTCTTGTTCTGGGCTGTGATGACAACGCCAATATCCCCATCGAGGTGCTTGAGCGTTACCCCAGTGATTTCGGCTGCATCCCAGCCGTTGGGATCGAGCAGGCAGATGTTAATTACGTTGTCCCGCAAGGCATTCATCGCTTTATAAAAGCTGGGACGTGCCTCCCCCTTTCCCTCACGCGCTACCCCATCTGGTTCTCCGGAGAACGCTGGGTCGTCGTAGATAATACTGACGCCGTTCTTCGTGACCTTGATTTTATGTATCAGAATTTCCGCCATCGCCCCTCCCAAAATAACAGATGATACAAAGCTATATCACATTTGTGACAGTCTACACAGGATTAGAATATTCGTACAAACCTAGTTCGGAAAGCGCTTTTCGACGTTCCTGCAACCAAATCAAAGTTAGGGTGCAATTGCTTTTCTCAAAGGGGAAAGCGCCGTCAATTGAAGCCTTCACTTCTTCCTGCGGGGCGTTAGAAATCGCGTGCTGTATCGCCTTTTTAATCTGCTTGCGCCATTTATTTTGCGTTGACTCCGCGTAGACTTTCGGCATAGTGGATTTCAGGTGTTTCCGGTATTCTTCGATGTCCATCTGTTCTCCTATGTCGCACCTTAGCTATAAGACTCACGCGCATACTTCCGACAGAAGCTAGCTCGATGTTGAGGTGTTAACCCATGTTGAGCCAACTCCTGTCGATGTTGGGCAGTGCCATACCCGTGATGCTTGGCAAGGTCATGGGGATAGCGCTGACCCAAGCGATCTACCAAGTCATCCGACCATTCTTTGAGAATGATGGATGAAGCCGCGATCGCGTAATCTCTTCTATCCCCATTAACCAAAGTTGTCTGGGGGATATTAAGCCTAGGGATATAGCAGGAGCCATCAACCAGCACGCGATCGGGAACAATTGGCAGCTTTTTAATAGCTCGGATGCAAGCGAGCGACCAAGCGAAAAATATCCCATCTAACTCAATATCCTGCACGGTGGCATATCCAATTCTCCAGATGAGTGCATCCTGAAGTTTTGTTAGTAGCTTCTGGCGAGTTGCCTTGGACATCATCTTCGAGTCTCTAAGCTTGCCAGTCCTACTTTTCAGTAATTGGGCAATCTCTGATGCTTTGTCATCTAAGGGTATGGACGCGATCGCGCAGATGGGACCGAACCAATTTCCCCGTTTTGACTCTTCAACACGAGCGATAATCATTGAATATCTCCAGGAAACTGCGCCCATTGCTGCCCATCTAGCTCAGGCAAAGAAACCTTCTTTCCTTTGATGAAATCCTGCTTGTAGAAGAATGCCACATCGTGAGCTACACACTGATCGCGCAAACTCCTGACCCAATTCTCATCCATGACCCGCGCCCCTTTTCCCGACTCAGCACCGGTGATCACTTGGCTAACCTTGTAGCCAGGAAAATCAAAACCCATGTGCAACTCTTCGAGCAACGGCTCAGCACTCACAAACGTTGTCCAGCCTTGCTCGGTAAGACTGGAAAGTAGCGGCACGCGATCGCGTACCGAATTTTGGCATCCCGCCGTTGTCCCCAGCCACACGTTATCTAGCAAGAAGTCCTCTTCCAAGTCATCGAGCAGATGCCCAATACAGGGACTGGACATCAACTCTTCCTCAATAATTTTTGCCCAGCGCTTCCCTAAATCGGGTTGGGAGAAATAATCCACCATCCGCTGAGTGCGCTTGGTCAATATTTGGTACGTGTGGTGAGCGGCAATGGCGGCAACGGCGAATACGCGATCGCGCCACTCATCTGGAACATTTTCATGAAATAAATCACTCATGGAGCAAACAAAAATCCGCTTGGGTTGTCGCCAGCCCAGAGGCTTTTTCCATTGGCTCTCGACAAATTGCACCGTACCGTCCCACTTGGCGACAGCTTGATACTGGGGAAATTGTTGGAGCCGTGGAGATGCTGCGGCGACAGAAGCATAACAGCGATCGCATTCCGGCGATATCCGTGAACAGCCAACAATCGGATTGTACGTGGCGTCAGTCCATTCGATCTTGCTCACGACATACCTCCTAACCAAATTAATGTTTGCGCGATCGCGTCGGGCGTATCTTCATCCAAAGACTTAATCCACACTGCGGCTGGATCTAGTTCATCCCCGCACAGCTTGTTGCCCAGCTCCCAAATGCCGCGAATATCGTTGACTTCTAAGAGTTTCCTCAAGTGATTTCGAGCCGATGGATGAATCTTTCCCAAAGAAACACAGTATTCTTCGCTAAAATCTTCCTCAGCGTAACCGCATCCGCCCCAACTCGATAGGCTGTTGCTGTAGTGGATGTGATTACAGTCGCAAGCGCCAAAATTCTCTTCGTAAACATGGTCTTGGCAGATGACGCAGTAGTGCTGAGCTTCACCGATTATGGTGTTTTCGAGCCAAGGCTTCAGGGCTTCGAGCCGCTCTGATGTTAACTCAACGCACACTGGGTTTCCATAGAAAGATATCCTCCAAGGATTACAAAACTCAGTTAGCCAATATTCAAATTCAATTGCATCTCCATCGTCACTAGAGCAAAGTAAGCTACCATCCTTCCTCTGATTGCACCAGTACGCACACGCTTGTGTGTAAATTTGGCGAATTTCCCCATCACGCCACTCAATCAGCACGATTGGACTAGAGTCAATTTCCAGGAAAAAATTAGGGTTGTGAACGGCTGGAGCGTAGCCGCGATCGCTCGCTGTCACTTCAATTAGCCCCTCTCCAACCACACACGGCAATCTGGCATCTTCTGCTACGGCATACCCTGGAGGTAACTTTTTGCTAGCTGATACCTCCCAGTAAGTGTGTCCCCCCCCGCTCATACCAATTACAAGAGACATAGGGGTTTCCATATTCCAGCGCGTTAATGGCATCTGGATCTGGGTGATTTTCATCATGGAGAGTTTGCGCGATCGCGCTACACTTCCCCTTGTTAGTACAAAACTCTGACGGATTTAAACCCATCGCAGCGCAGTTCCACCCCAAAGGACAACTTGCGCACCACTCTATCTTGCTCACAATTTTTGTCCTTGACTGATTGCAAATGTTTTTAGGTTCTCTGCCCACTTCCGCGATCGCGTAACATGCGATTCCCACTTCTTTTGCGGAAGTTGCTGAATTTTGCCGTCCGTCTTTTGCTTCGCGATCGCGCCACAGCTCTCACATCGATAAATGCCTTCCAACTTCCCAGCTTCGTAGATGTTTATGAAAGCTGGGTCTGTCGGTTCTTGGTAGAGCTTCCGCCAGGAGTGGAGGTGTGCCTCACTCACACAGCACCTCCCAGTTTTTCTATCAAATCAGCATCAGGCACCCATAAACCCTGTTTTCCCTTGTATGGGATTGGTTCAGCCAGCGCTTTAACATTCTCCAGTCTCCATGCGTAACGCCCTGGTTGCCAATCCCCTACGGTTATCTCTAAATCAGAAAGCTCTGAGCAGGTACGGTTAAGACTGATTTGATCCCAAGGCGGATTGACCGCAGGTAGCCAGGTCATCTCCGAGCATTGAGTCAAGTCCGCGATCGCAATAATGCAGCTATAAGGAGGATAAGCAAAATCTAAGACCTCACGAGAAAAACTGTCTTTACCTGCCATGCGGCAAGCGTCCCAAGCAAGATTGATTTCATCATGAGTTATTTTGTGAGTTGACTCAGATGCTGCATGAATCAGAAGTTTCCCCCTGTAATTTGTAAGCCAACTCCGAGTCTCATACAACTTTAACCCCAAAGCTACCAAACTTGCCCACGGTTGCCACAGTGTGATAGCACGTACTTGCGTAATACTGTTTTGAGCAACTATCATTAATCACAAACCTTTTGATTGATGCGAATATCCTACTTCTGAGAGACGACTTATCCGGGTCGTCTTTTGTTTTTACTGAGTATTTTTCATCCGCTATCTGCTAGAATAACACAACTACTAGATTGTGTCGAGGTTATGATAGGTAGTAGGTTAGTTTTAGAAAATATAGGATTGGAGCTGATTTCCACCCGGAAAGATTTGGGGTGGACTCAGAAGCAGTTAGCGGATAAGTTGGGTGTTACTGAGCAGAACGTCCAGAAACTTGAAAAGAATAAATATGCCACTGCAAGGCTGGATACCTTGATAAAAGTGGCACGAGCGCTCGATACAACTTGGACTGACAACTAATAGTTGTCAAATAGATTGAGTTGGAGCTTTCCCACGCCAAGCCGTGCCACGAGTGCTGTAGTTTGGGTTGAGACAAAGCCGGATATAGTTCCGCGCGATCGCGTGTCCGCCAATTGGATAAGTCGGGCTAAATAGAAAATACAACGCATGTTCTTTCTGCTCTTGAGACAACTTTGAGTGTGCGGCAATCGCGTTTGCAAATCGTTCTTTGGCAGGAATTGTTCTAGGCAGCCCGAACTCTTTTAGTATGCCGTCTTCCCGTACCTTGTCTTCGTTGAGAATTTGTGTTTGAGCGAAGCGTTTCAACTCGTCGCCACTGGTAGCGCTTGGCGTACCGTCGTAATGTTCTGCCATCGACGTTAAACTCCTTGGTCAACTTTTCAAATGAATAACCTTGCTCGTACAGTATTTGAGCACGTTGCTTTTCCGCTGGGGTAAGTCCTTGCCGGAAGTACCCCAGCTTTTTGCGATCGCGTGCGTTCCGTTTCCGGCTTCCCCAGGTCAAATTAGATAGTCGGTTGTCAGCGCGGTCTGAATTTTTATGACAAGCCTGAAACCCCTCCGGGCATGGCCCAACAAAGGTAAGAAGTACCAACCGATGAATATATTCCCGCTTCCCGCCTAGAGAAACTTTGCGATATCCATCGGTGGCATCTCCTATCATCGGTTCCCCGTTTTTCCCGTACACCGTCCCATTTTGGTCGATGCTGTAGTCGGGGTAATTTGGGATGCGGACCCGTGCAAATTCAAAGGTGAGTTGGGTCACGTCAAAATTCTGCCAGCTCACCGTCTATGACCGTACTTTCTTCCTCAACTTTGGACGCTGATAGCAGATTGCTAAATTGTGGCATATGTGAAGCTTCCGGTTTAATACCTTGAGCCTTGAGAAACTCAGCCGTTTTATCCCACTCTTCTCGGAGTATTTTTAAGCGCTTCTCTAATTCCCGAATAGTATTTTCAAGTTTGTATTTTTCCTCGTATAATTCGTCTGCGGGTTGTCCTACTATCCGACGGGCTTTTTCCCGTAGCTGGGGTACAACATTTTCAGGCGTTTCACCGTCGTCAAGTTCGACACTGAAACCGATACGCTCGTTGCTGTAATTGCCGACAGAAATTAGAAAATGGGCGTGTACTAGTTTAATTTGCATGATTTTTGTGTAGAAATTTTAAATGACAACTAATAGTTGTCAAGAGTATTGAGGTAAGTCAGCCGCATGAGACTCAAAAAACGCAGGCATGATATAAGCCTTCGTCTCTTCCAACTGGGGGGCAAAGCCTTTGTGAAGTAAATTTTCAGAAGCATCGAACCAGACTTGAGGTCGTCCCAGTTTCCCCGGCGCATTAAGGTCACGTACCAAAAACCGCACCGTGCGATCGCGCAATTCATCCAAGCTGGGACTGAAACTGTACCCCAATTCTTTTGCCACCTTGCGGTTACATGGCGCATGGATTGATTCGTCTGAAGAAATGTCAAACGCTGCATTCCTCAACCCCTGTCCCCCAAACCGTCTCAATATGGGCAGGATGATAAAGAATATGCTGTTCTCCAGTACAAACGCTTTCACAATGGGGTGGTCAGGGTGTTGAAGCCATTCAGCCGCGATCGCGTCAGCTTCCTCCTGCATCTCCTTCGTTGTCAACTGATAGGTGTCAGTTGCCATTTCCAATAGGCAGTCATGTTTAATTTCATCTTCGGCATTGGATTGAAGTAACGCGATCGCGTCTGGCTCTAGTTTGGCTAACTCCTTATCCCCCGTTTCCATCACCCAATTCCCCACTGGAATTTCCAACACCCGCAGCGCCAAACACCTCCCTATAGCCCCTTCACTTCCCGGCATAACAGGTTGCTTGTCCCCCATCGTTGGCGACCACAACCGTTTCTTGGACATCAAATTGCTGTAAAAAGACATCTTTCACTCCGCGCAAGCTGAACAAACTTCGTCATCACACTGGTTCCACACCGTACTCTTGTCCACCGATGCTTGTTGGGTAACCAAGCGGTAGTAGGTGGTAACCAACGGACTTTCTAACCAATCTTTGAGCCATTCATCGGTAATGGGCTGTTTGTCCCAAATATTGGCGCTAATGGAATGAGCCAACCCTGTGCTTTCCATGTATCGCTGCCATACCTTGAGCAGACGATACTGGGTATCCCATTCCACCGATGCCGCTGTTTCAGTGTTGGGATGGTACTGGTAGGGTATGACCCCAAATGTTCCAGAGTCGCGATCCACTTCTTTAGTAATCGGATTGCAGTTTGGGGGTGAGATTTCTGGAGCCGTCGTGTAGCCTTCGCGATCGCGGTAGCGATATGAGCAGCTTGCCGTCGGTGCCACGGTAAACGCCCGCTCCATCCCGTACAACCGTGCCACATCAGCCGCTAAATAAAACCCTTCCAATAAATTCAGGGCAATTTGTTCAGCCTTGTTTGTGGCGTATGCCCAGTATCTTGGCTCTAGGCACTTTTCCATCGCCTCAACCAATTCCAAGTAAGTCACCCCTTCAATAGCGAGTAAATTAGCTAATCCCAGCACCCCTAACCCCACCTGACGGTCTTCTTCAGGAGATAGGTAAATCCCCGACTCCCCTACCCCAGTGCGACGATGAATCGTACACAGAAACTTCATCCCATTCTTAAAGGCTTGGGGAATAGCCTCAATAGGCGTTTGGCCTAGCTGGACATGCGAGAGTAAACAGGTGCCACGCGATCGCAGCAATATCTCCAGACAAACTTGGGACAACAAACGATTCCCATTTTTATCCCAGCGCTTTTTCGCTAGCCACACCGTCCCATCTTCCACCTTGGCTTTAATTAAGGGGAGGAGGGGCGAACTCATGAAGTTCTCATCCACATATAGAGCACGCTTTATCCAAGGCAGCTCGTTTCGCGTGGCGTTGAGAAACTCAGCCGCATCGGGGTGGAGGTAATCAAGGTAGGTAGTGATTGCCCCATTTTTGTACACCCCACCTCGACGGAGCACTTCATTAAGCTTGGAGTACATCTGGCAAAAACTTACTGGACCCGATGCCACCAACCCACGCCCGTTACTTGACCCTTTAGGTCTGAGGTTGGATAGTTCCAACGCCACCCCAGCAGCATAGCGTAATGCCTTAGAGGTAAATAACCAGCTATCTTCTATCCCGTCTCTGCCCTCCATTGAGTCCTGCACCTCCAGTACGGTGCAAGACACTGGAAGCCGACTCTCTGGATTTTTCAGCCAGTCTTCGATGCGCCCGGTGACGGCGGTATATTCTGGAATTTGTATCAATGTCTTAGTCCTGTGTAAAGTTTTCGCCGTATCGCAGACTATTCCAAGCCCGTTCAAGTTGAACGCCTAAATACAGCGCATGGCTGGGTTGAATAGCTGGCGCATCAAGCGCGATCGCGTCCAGCAAATTCCCAACACTTCGCCCCAAATACTCCCGCACGGGTTTCCCCTCTGCATCCATCCGGGACACCTTAATTTGATTCCCCACAGTTTCCACCAGGAAGTTACCCACAGGGTCGTTGTATTCTTTCTTGGCTTTCCCGTAGTGCTTCTCTACAACTTCGTCAGCATACGCAAACGAGTGGTCGTAGAGATGGGCTGATTGGGATAGGGTGACGAGTGGACCAAGAAGTAGGATGTCGTTGGTTTCATGTTCGATGCGATCGCGGATATGCATCTGCAAAGCCCGCAACCCAAAGGCATTAGCGGGCCACGCATTAAACATGTCGTTGCTTCTTAGTGTGGCAGTGAGTGATAGTTCCTTATTCACTACCCGTACCCAAATCTGATTGAGGCATGGACTGCCCCCACGTTCGTGGTCGGCAGCATCCCACAAATTCATCACCGCACTAGCGGCGTCAATTTCCCCCACCAGCTTTTCTACCACCTGCTCCACTTGGTCACGTCCAAAATGCGATCGCAGACGCTGCCCGTAGGTGTATTTAACACCGGGGACATAAGGCGCATCTTCCAAGATGGACGGGATGTAGTTGGTTAGGTATGCGCGATCGCATGGTAGGTAGTTGGGGTGAGGTATATAAAACTCCCTTGGCTCATCCGTAACAACCGCCATCAAATCAATGAGTTCCTGCCACTGCCCGTCATACCCGGTTGGGCGCAGTACTCCACCTGTTCGGATGCGATGTAGAATTTTCACCCAAGTTTCGGCAACCGTCTTCCCTTCCACCCGATGCCCATATAAAGGACTGGGAACTACTTCACTCTTGACTTCGGGGATCGGGTAAACCTTAGGTTTTCCACCTAACGGTTTTTGAGAGGTCAGACGCTCTATGAAATCGTTCATCCATAGTTTGTTTTCGTCGAATAAAATATTCCAGCTTAACTGTCGGATTCTTTCAACATCATCAGCATGAATGTCAGCACCGACCGAAAAACCTCCATCAACAAACTGACGTAATGCCGCAAGTGCGCCTGAGTTCGTGTCTTGCTGAGTCGCCCACAAAACTAAAACCCCAGTGATATGGGGATTGTGGAGAAGATTACGTACCAGCAAGTCCACACCCGCAGGCGAATATAGGTTACCGATCGCGGCATACTGGTGTGACTCCAGTAACTTCGCAACCCGTTCCTTTGGCGTCCACCCTGTCACCACCACAACTGTCCCCGTGCCGTAGATAAGCTGGTTGGGTTTATGAAGCGCTGTATACTTATGCTGCGTTGCTAACATTGAGCCGCTCCTCAATTTTTTCCACCGCTGTCACATACGCACGAAGCAACGCGATCGCGTCTTCAGTTGGATGTGATGCCCATATCCACAACGGGCGAGGAATAAATGGCAACGGGCAGCTTTCTACATAAGTTTGGGTCGAACTTGGGGGGATGCATATCCGAGCTAGCCGTCCATGTAGCACGGCACTAGACATTAACCCCAACCCGTAATGCCAACCCTGTTCTGTGATGCGACTTCTTAATGCGCGATCAAGTCGCATAAAGTCAAATTCGTCAGCAAAGCGCGATCGCACTACCATCCAATAATCTCCAATTCGGACTTGGTAGGTACCATCACTGAAACCAACGCGAACAAAGTCCGCATCTGTTTTGGCTAATTTCTCCAACAATTCTGATAGATCAGAATCTAATTTCCCGGCACAATCCCCGTTCCCATTGGCACTAGCGGTCTTAAAAGCTGTAACCATAATGTGCTACGATGTAGTGTGTAGTGCTTGTTCTAGCTGGCGTTTGCCGTCCTTGGTGACGCTGTACTTGTGAGCTGCCGAATGGCTACCACCCAGCTGGCGAACCAGTCCGCGATCGCGCAACCCTGCGACGACATGTTTAATGTCGCAAGATGCAGCGAACCGCAAAACCAATTCACGACCAACAACTTGTCGGCGTGTAGCAATGAACCGCAGCACTTTCAAGTCGTTGCCACAGATGAACTGCGCCATATAAGAGGCGTTGTTTGTTGTTAACGAAGTACAAGAAAATTGTACGTCACAAATGTAATATTACAGCGTCACCTTCGTAACAGTTTTTATTGTGAGTCGGTGTTGGTTGGTAGTATTGCATTGAGCATGTGTTTGGGACTCGATAGAATAAAGAATATGGCTGTAACAACTTGTTGGCCTAACGTGCAAATAGAAACATCGGAAAGTAACCTTCGTAAAGTAAGCGAACTGTTCAAGACCCTCCAGTCCGGAGAGTTGGACGGACAGGTTATCCGCCCCGCAATGAAGGTGGGAGACATTGTTAAAGCGATCGGGGTATCGCGCAAAACGTTTTACGAGTGGAAAGAGGGGACTTCCATGCCCCAACCGGGTAACCTCCGCTCGATTGCGTTGAATCTCCTCCATGTCCAAGAGGCCGACCTAGCAAATTACTTTGCCGGCACTCTTGCCATAAAAGACCTACTAACTATCCGCGTCAAAGTCGCCACGCCGGATGACGTGCTTCAGACGTTCCAATTACTCAGGAGCGATCGCGAAAAAGATGCCGTACTCGCACAGCTGCTACAAGATCGCGCAAAAAAACTGGGAAACGACGCCGAACCTCAAGGAGCTGATACCACTTCACCTATACTTATTGGGAAAAACTCCAAATCAGGGATAACAACCGTGTATCAGTTTGAATACTTGGTTTTTAATCGTCTTAAAAATCTCATGGATGCGTCGAGAGAGCAGATGGGATTATCGGAAATACAATACGTTCGATCTGCCGCAAGCAATGGTATCGCTCTAGAAGAGGCGTCGCTGTTTTATGAAGACGTTATGGATGGCACCTACAACAGGAGCCACACCCGCACACGTATTGAAGCGTTTCTGCCCTTGTTATTTCGCATAAAAAATCCAAGGACGGGTTTATCCTTGGATACAAGTCGCACGTATACTGGCAACTTTGAAGGTTTAATTAGAGACCTAGAGCGCCTTGGTAACGGCGCGGCACAGCAGCCAATTCACTACGGAAACTGAAGATTTTTTCAGTGCAACGCTAAAGTTCGTCAAACACCCATCTTGTGAAATCAGTTGAAGATGGGTGTGTTTTTTTTCGCTTTTAACTAATTGTAAAACTTTGTTATATTCCGTTAAATCTTGCGCGGAAGCTTTGAGATTTTCTTGACTAAATACCTTGAATGTGCGGTTAAATCCTACAATCTTCTCCATCCCTCTAGATACTTGAACAATACAAGCGGCGTTTAAAACTTCAGATTTCACCTGCGCTTTTAAAATTTCCAATTCCGCTAGCATCAAGGCTTCAAAAGGGCAAGTTTTAGGGATAGCTGTCACCAACTCCCATCGTGGCGATTGAGAAATAATTTTTACGTGAAACAGCTTTTCACCAATAAGTTGTAGATTGCAATTTTCAAACTGATACTCGCAAACTCTTGTGGTAATCATTTATCAGCTAGGCTTTTGCTTACGTAGTTTCCCTGAATTGACAAAAATGTCCTCTTTATAAATTAGCGCTTGTATTGGAATCGCACCACCGAAATATTGACGCACACCACCTGTCTTTTGAGCATGACAAAGGTGTAATGGTATACAGGGTGTGGCTGAATCTATCAATACGTTGGAAGGGCGCGAGGCGCTAGATCGGATTGTGCGCCAAGCAAGGGGGCAAAAAACCCTAAGATTTTTTGCTAAACAGGTAGGAGTGAGTCATGGGGTGATTGCCCGCTTGGAGAAGACGTTAACCAAAAATCCACCAGACACCACCTTGAACGCGATCGCGCCGTTTACAGAATTTAACCTTCAGGAACTTCGGCAAATTCTAACTTCTCAAACACCTCCGACAGTTCGTTGCTATCGTACTGCCGAAGAAGCGTGGGTCATTGTCAAAGGGCTTCCTCCCAGTGAGAAAGCCCTATTAGGTCAAATGATTTTGGCTGAATTAGGCGGACTTCCTAATCCTGCCGATTTGTGAGATTGGTGCGAGCGCGTATAAATGTACGTAGAGCAATCTTCCTGGCTGTGGCTGTAGCTTCAGTTAATAGCTGCGTCAATCTGGCGTTCAAATCGGCGGTGTCCATGCCTGCGGTATCGAATGAAAAAGACTAAGTATATATACCGTAACTTAATCTAGAATTTAGGTTGCGATTGGTAACTGACAACTTGTGTTCTTGGAGGAGAAGCCCACGCTGTACCTCGTAGAGGTCACCGTTGGGAGTACGTCACGAGTCGAAATTTTATGACCTCGTGATCGCAGTAAAACTCCCCCGGCTCTGGCTTACCCAAAGTGCGGGTATATCGTCGCCCCATGTACTCAATAGCGTCCAACCGATTAATCTTTAACCCTTTCACACCGACTTCTACCACCTGATTAATTGGGTTAGGTGCAGGCAGGATTAATGTTTCAGCCCCTTCAGAACCAATCACGGCAATCAATGCGCCATAACATGCCACCCCAGTCCCTAGCTCGAAGTGGGCAGCACTAAGGGCGTTATCTGTTTCGTTGTTGGAGCCTTCAAGAATGAACACGATCGCGTCCTCCTAATACAGCCACTCTACACTGCCCGTCGCGATCGCGGGGCACATCCCCACCTAACACCATACTTCCAGCTTCTGGTTGCGGTGAGGTGTCGGGAAACAAAAAGCTGAGTTCTTCTTTAGCAGCTTTGCAATGTTTAATTAAATAGTCACAGTGGCGCTTGACGTAGTTCTCTTTACCTGCAATTTCAGCTTTCATTGCAGCTAGTGTATCTTTTTCAAAGGTTTCGCAGATGTCTGTTATATCCCAAACTATATTTCTTAATAAATACAGCAAATCCTGCTCTGATCGCCTGCGTTGTTTTTCTAGCTCCTCACGTTCTTTTTCTTGCCGCAAGCGGTCTAAATAAGATTTCTGTTTTTCGGTTAACGGCTTTTTGTCCGGACAGGTTTCAGGGTCGTATAAATAGCAATTGTATTTTGGGGTACGAATCACGCCAACAGGTTCTCCCGGTTTTTTACCTAACTGGGAGAGTTGCTTCTTGGTTTTGAGATGTTCTGGTGGTTCATTTTCGCCAAATCCCCACCAAGAATAAGTCTTGATGTTCACCGCGATCGCTCCTTATTCTACTGTGGTGCTTTCCTGCTGGCTTCCGCGTAGATAGAGCGCATATCTTCCACCATGTTTAGCCAATCAACCAGTATTGGTGCAATATAAAGACATTCTTCAACTGGGTTATGACGTTTATCTTTTGGTAGGTCATAACTTAATGTCGCGTCTAGCCCTAATATGGCGCGAATGGTGGCAACTTCATGGAGTGGGTAGGGTGCGTTCCATTTGTATTCAGGCTCGTTGTCTCTAACACAAGCTGCCATGAAATTTGTCTCAACCGGATAGCCACAATCAGCAAATAGGAAAAAGGCATCACTATACCGTTTTAGGTCAGGCGAATTTTTCCATCCTTGGAATACGCGCCAAAATTCACTTCTTACCTGAGCTGGAGTTTCTAAGTTGGGTGAAGGTAAATATGGGTCTACATTCGTTTCAATCCACGTCCTATCCTCTGGATTTCCCTCAGCTTTCTGGCTAGGACAAGCAAAGTAATCTTTATCCAAAATGGTCTTGTCATCTCTATTAATAACGGTTAAACCAACGGCATACCCGTCTCCATACAAGCCCACAGACTCGACATCAAACACCATAATTATGTCAGTCATACGCGATCGCGCCCTTCGTCTCAACTAATTTCTTCAAAAAAGCTAAAAATTATATCACGATCTTTGTCTGATAGAATCGGCGATTTATTAAGTCTATCGCAAACCTCCATTAATACTATTTTATTCATAAAAGTATCATCTAAATTGTTTACAATCAAATAAAACGTTCCTATTAAGCAATCCCAATCAAATTCGTTATTTTTTCCCATATCCATATAATCGCGCTCTCCGTTTTGCAAACCGAGAAAATGTTGCCAACCTGCTATACATTTTAAACCCCGCGACTTCTAACCGCCTGTCAACTTCTTGGCGTCGGGTCTGATTAATCTGTAGCTGCTGCAACACATCAACTAAGTTTGTAGGAGTACCAACGCTTGTCCGCCCCAGTAGCTGATTGGTAAGTAAGTTTGAATACAGGTTACGCAAAACTGGCATCAGCCCTTGTTGAAACGATCGCACACCACTGATTGCCCCGGCGCTGCCTTCTTGATTGAGTCGCCCATGCAATTCCTCAGCAATATAAGCCGCATCCGCTTGCTGCTGCATCAAACGAATGATAGCGGCGTACCTCTCCCTATCACCCATTGAGGCGTAAAGCGTGCCCGATTCTTTATTAACGGCATCTAAAATCTGTGCTTCTCGTTCCGCAATTTGCCGTAGATAAGCCGTATATCGCGTGTTAGTGGCGCTAATATTAGCCGCTGTTGTTTTGGCTTTAGCTGACGCAATGGCAATAACAGGTGCAGGTAAATCTGATTGTCGCTTCACCCCTATATCTTGTATCCCTGAAATTGCCGCAATCTTCGCTAACACAAGGTCAGGATTTTTAGGGGTTTTAAACCGTTGCGCTCGATTTGGCTCAATATCTTCCAAGTCACTGACTAATAGTTCATTACTATCCGTTACCTGAAACGTTAATCGATAACCATAATCCCGTTCTAATTCCCCACACACATCTTGTAATTCATCCCACAACTCTTCCTTGGTTTGCCTTAAGCTTCGCATCTGATTAGATAGCGTTGCAAGTTCCATATACAGTGCCAGTGCCCCATCACGCCCCCCTGCCGAGGCGGCGGTAATCACTTCAATCTCACTTGGGGTAAAAACCTGCTCCAAAGCGGCTGGATTATTCGATATTGACATTAACTGCTCAGGTGTTACTCCACGAGCAGCAGACTTTACCCAAATGTCATCAAGCTGGGTTCGTCTTCTAGCACTTAGCGCCTCAACTTCTTGTTTAATTTCCGCTGCGGTGGTGCGTAATGTTTCAGTATTAACTGTCTTTCCACCTACTTGATACAACAGTTCGCGATCCAAGTCTTGTTGCAAGCGCGATCGATAGGCTTCTAATGTATTAATTCGACTTGCAAACTCAGACTGCATCAACTGCTCATTCGTTTCAATTTCCTGTCGTATAGCGTCCAAACTACGACGGGCTAAATTGTAAGCAATGATATCGGTTTCTCTTAATAATTCCAATTCCGCCAACACATTGGCAGCATCGCGTTGTATAGCAGGAATAAATACCTGCTGCTTTCCTTGCCAAAATGCCAGCTCTGTTTGCACCCCAGCTAATCGCTCACCAACAACCCGTTTAATGGTGCCGTAATTTAAAATCCCCTCAACCTGCTCAATAACCGCTAGTGCCTGCGATCGCAAAGAAGCAACTGCACGGCGTTTAACTTCTACCGCTTCATCCAACCCAATTGGTGTATCTCGCGCCCTTTTTGGCATCGATTCATCAGCTTGAGTTTTCGACTCTTCATAAAGCGGGATATTTCGCATGATATACCCCGTACTAATTGTAGGGTCAGTTACTATTCGTAACTGATTTAACCATTGCTGCAACTGGGTATTTCTTTCATCCAGCATTTCAGAAACATTTCGAGTGATTGCCTCTAACTGTTCCTCATACAACCGCTTACTCGGTTCTCCCCCAGGTGTCTCCCACTCTTCTACAACCTTTGCAAAGGTTTCCCCTCGACGCAATAACTCATTAAATTTAGATTCAACGTTTCTGCGATACTTAGCTAACTGGGAACTTAATTCTCGATTGGCATTGTCAATAATTACCCGTTGCTCCTTAGCTATACCGTAAGCTTGCTGTTGCTCCGATGTCAAACGCTCTATACGTTCCGGTATGCTATTAACTAACCGATCCTTCTTCCGACGAAGTTCTTCAAGTGCTGCAACAAGTTGTGTTGGTGTTTGTTGGATTTGTGTTTGTTCGATTTGCTCATCAACCGCCCTAATTAAACCATCTAAATTCTTGACAAAGTCAACTTCTTCATTATTTTTAACTTGTTCTAAAAGCCGTTCAATTGTTCTAATAAAACCTTGAATTGTTGGAAAATTATCCCCAGCTTGTTGAGGGGTTATTTGTCGAAGCTGAGAAAGCTCTAATTCTAAATCCCGAATCAATAGGCCCTGTTGCTGCTTGATTGGGGAGTTGGATTTTAACCCGTTTAACAATTCAAGTACGCGATCGCGCACTCCAACTAAATCAGTTCTTGCCGCAACCAAAGCCGACACCTCAGTGGTTGGCGTATTAATGGCCTTTTCGACTTGTTTAATCGCTTGATTAATATCGCGTGTAGCATTTTGAATCTTTTGCGTTACTGCCGCTTTTCGCCGCCCAGTTGAGGTAAATAAATCTTCACCCAACGGGTCGTCAATATCCAAAGCCAGTTCTTCAAACTCCCGAACCAGCGCTTCAGCCTCTTGCAGAGTCGTACTTAAGCGGTCTTGCGTAATCAACGAAACCGACGTAGCACTTTTAGACGCAGCTATAACTTGCAAAGCTGTATTTCGTGCTGTAGCTAGCGCCTCACCCAACGTCTTCTTGCTAAATCGTTGCCGTTTAGCCGCTTCAAGTTCCAAGCGAACTTGGGCATTATAGTCATTCACCCGTTCGGTTAAAGCGGATTGAGCATTACTTGCTCTATCAAAGAGTTCTTGCTGTTCAATACGAGTCGCTGCCCGCTCTTGTCGAATCGTTCGCCCCACCCATGGTGTGGGAGGGACTGGCGTTGTGCGATAGGGCATGGATGGGGTTGGAGGAACAACTGTTCCGAGTCCAGGTAATGGTGTTGTTTGATTTGTTCGCCTTGGTGGCGGTTCTGCCCCTGGCGGTAATTGTAGAGAATTCGGAATTGTTAATTCGGAATTCGGAATTGTTGGAGGTATTAATTGCAAATTCCGAATTCCTAATTCCGAACTGGAAACTCCCTGCGGTTGCACCCCACCCACGGGTTGAGTCGGAGGAATGGGCATGGTATACATCCGCCCTGCCAACCGTTCCCGTATCCTATTTTTTACCTCCTCCGACAAATACAACGTCCCTTCCTGCTCTACCCTTCGTCCTAACCGTTCAATTAAATCCTCCGTTGCATCCACCCCAGGTTGCCCAAACTGTCCTCCTGCCCTAAACTCCCGCACAATCGTTTGAGCCAACTTTGGTCCAATATCCAACATTGCCGCGATCGCGTCTGCCGCCTCTTTATCCCCAACCTGCAACAACAAGTTATTCAAGTTCTGGGTATAGTTCCGGCTTTGTAAATTCCGAACTGTAATCTTCCCCACCCCAGGAATCGCCGCCAACTCATCTAAGTTTGTAATTGGCGTCCCCAATGCCGCCATACGACGAATAGCTGTATAAATAGCCTGCGCGATCGCCCTTCTCCGTTTCAAGCTCAGCCCCGCAGGGAGCAACCGTGCAATCTCCTCCACTGTCGCCGTATTTAAATTAATCCCACCAACTATCAACTCCCCTGGTGGCCCATCAATCCGAGCTGGTGGTAACCCCAACACATTCTGCACCTGCCGCTCAATTGCCCCCTGTACCCCTTGCGCCTGCCGCTCCACCGCTTCTAAATCCGGCACACTATCGTGCAACGCCCGCAACTGTCCCATAATCCCAGCCTGAGATTGCGCGACCTGAATACTAAATGTCCCCGGTGCCCCATAAATCTTCTCGTACACCGCATCCACGACATGGGCATAATCCCGCTGCTTCTGCAACAACCGCATAATTGCCAAATACCGATCGCGATCACTCATCGTTTCATAACGAGTTCCAGGCTGCTTATTCAACGCCTCCCGGATATTCGTCGCGGTTAAATTCAGCTTTTCCAAATAATTTCGATACTCCCCTTGAGTTCCCGTTTGAGCCAATTGGGCTACCAACGCTTGCGCTTTCCTGCTAGGGGTTGATGCACTGCGAGGGGGTGGTAACCGTTTTCCCCTACCAACCGCTTGCCCCATCTCCCCCCTTGCTCGTAGTATCATCCGAGCCAAATCTTGCAAGCTCAAATCCCGTAAATTCCCAGCCTGTCTTAAATCCGGCAACTGATTCAATAAATCAGGGGGAAGGAAGAACTGGGGAACTAACGCTTGTTCTGGAGGTGTTACGCGATCGCGTTCATACTGTTTCCGCAACTCCTCCACCATTTGGGCTTCAGCTATTGTCAACCCATAAATAGTGGTCAGTGAGGTTGTGTTCACTGTCCTCAAATCCAACCCAGTGGGTAGCTTGCTCAACGTCCCCTGCTGCTCTGCTTCGGTAAGAATTTCAGCCGGAAGTACCGGACGCGATTGCACCGCTTCAACCTGTTGCGCCCTATCCAACGCACCAATAACTTGCTGTTCCATCTGCCTCGCCAAACCACCCGGTTGCGGTGTTGGCCCCACAGGTTGAATAGGTACTACTCCCCCAGCCTGCGTCCCTGGTTGTCGCCCAATCTGTTGTTGCTGCAACCGTTCCTTCTGCCCCTTCATAATCATGTACAGCACCCCCAAGCTTAGTGCTGCACCCCCGGTGACCATAATTGCCCTTGCCAACCGCCTTGCCTGTTCTTGTTTCTGCCGCTCCGCCTCTTGCTGACGAGCCAACTGCTGGCGCTGAATATCCTCCACCCCTCGCTGGATTGCCCTTGCTGCACCCGCAATAGCAACGGTTGTCCCAATCACATTTTTTAAAACATTCCACCCACCTTTCAACGGCTCAACTTGTCTGTTCTCCAAGTTCCGACCAGGGTCGGCTGTCATATCTCGATCTTTTTTTCGTCCCTCAATAATTCCAATCCACAGACAACGATCGTTGGCGTGGCAGGGAATTACGAGCTTTGTTGGGTCAATGCGTTGCTTAAACGCAAATTGATGCTGTGCCAGCAAAACATCCAACTCAATCACAATCCCGTTACGACTTCGACATAGCTTGCACACCCGCAGGTCTTCCAATGACTGCCACCTAACCCGTTTCACATTGGCCTGAGTGTAAACCTGCAACCGACCCAAACTATACGCCGCACTAATTTCCGTCGCTGCAATTGTCTTCGCCCTACTCCTAAACGTCTGCGTCCCCGGCACCCGCAATGTTGTCCTAACGAGCTTTTCCCCGATCGCGACATCAGGGTCTTTAATCTCCTCCAAACTCTGCCGCCCCAAAGCCAGATTAATTTGTTGGAGTAACTTTACGCGATCGCGTCGAGGTATCCCGCCAGCCCCATGAGTGGAAACAGCATTCATGACGGACGCTTGTACGCGATCGCGCGTTTTTTCATTCACATCATTAGCTAGATACAATACCCGCTGCTCGACGGCACTTTGCAAATCGGTATTCCTTAACGGGTAGCCATAATCTGGGGGGTAAGCGGTGTAGAACGGCTCTTGAGGATAATCAGGTAACGGGTAATCCGCAAACTCTGCCCTATTAAAATTCCCCGGACTTCGTCCCGCTAGACTACGTCTCGCAACGCTTTCGCTAACATCTGCCGCCTGCTGGTTGGCAATATTCAACCCTTTCACCGCATGAAAACACCCCACATCCCAAGTGTCATTCCACAACCCTTGTAGCAACCCCTGGAAATTCCCACTCAGTTGCCACGGATTTTTCTCAATGAATGCGCGATCGCCCTTCTCCAATGCTGGCTCAATTTTCTTCCACCACAGGTCTGTTGAGTTATACCCCACGGTAGTGAGTAATCCTGTGTAGCGATCTTCCCGACTATCCAGCGCCTGGGCTATCTCCTCTTTAGGTAAGATAGGTTCATCGTCAGCATACGGAATAGGTTCCTCGTCTTGAAACTGAGCAATAATTGGGGAAAAGGTGGAGTCGAACACAGGGTATAGCCATGAAGCACAACACTCTTAGAATTATCACCTTTGCCAATGGTCGATATCCCATGTCTATGGACAAAATAAACTTTAAGGTGCAAGCGACCCAAAACTTAGTAGACGGCGACTTCAAGACTAATGCCATACATGGGCCGAGAAAATTACTCAAAGGCGAAGAAATGGTAGTGGACAAAATTTTTATTAATGCCTTTGGGTTGCACGTCCAAGGCAGCAATCCACGAAGACAGATTGTAAACTTGATGCCAATAGATTTGAATTTAATTGATTAAAGGCGCGATCGCGTATGACACAATCCTTAGATTGTAGTCACAACAACTACGACTATTGGGATGACTCTGAATACTGGCTTAACGAACCCGACGAGGATGAGCCATTAGACGAGCTGGAAGAATGGCTCGGTGGAAGATGCGGTTACAGTGAAGAATTCGGGGGTTGCTCTGAAGCTGGGAGTGAAGAGTGCGAGTTCGAGTGCCCACTTCGGGATGAGCTATATGGAACATTGCGTGATCGCGGTCAGCGCGAAGAATTTTGGGAAAACGATGAGTATTAAAGGAGGCGCGATCGCGTAATGTCCTATAACTACTATCAACTTCGTTCCGTTCGTCATATCCGTTACACATCAATTCGCCAATCTGACCAAGCGGATTTTGCCTTTAACCCATTTGGTGCCGTTGCCAAAATAGCCAGCGTTGCACCCGCGACTCGTGATGCTTTCCGTGCCCGACGGCTCCTCAAAGCCAAGGGTTCAAGTTTACCCAACCAGATTCGGGGCAGCATTCAAAAAGGATTTGGCTCCTACTTAGAAGGCATCCACACCGCCTCTTTATCCGGTGCTGGTGCGCGATCGCTCTACAAAGGCGGACGCAGTGCTATGCGAGCGGTTAAAAATGCTGCACCCAATACAAACAGGTTGCAAAAAATGACCGCAGGCGCTAAACAAGGACTGACCAAAGGGGGCGCGAGCTTACGACGGAGTGCCGCAGGCGCAACCATCGACCGATTAAGAAGTCCACTGTCAGCGGTTGTTCCCTCTGCGGTGGGCGACACGGTTAAAATCTATAAATCAATTCGTCCCAAAGGATTTAAACTACCTGGGACGAAAAGGAAAATAGGAAGTCAAATTTTTGCAGGCATCAAACGCAGTGGTTCAATCTTGGGGGTTGGCTAATGTCTAACGAAGAGAAACCTAAATTTACTTGGGATGATTGGTCTTTTTTCCTCATTATTATCCCCATCCTCGCGATCGTATTTTTGGTGTTTATTTTGTTGCCGTGAGTGACAACTAATAGTTGTCAGCGTTAATCAACTCTTTCACACACACAAGTCGTTCTGGCAGAACACGGATCGCTGTACGAATCGTAGTGGTACTTGACGAAACCGCGATCAATACAGCGATAGTCGTGGCGTTCGAGTGTGCTGCACCAGGTGAGAAGAAGCGCAATTCCACCAACTAACCCACCTAACACCCAGCACCCACAGGTTTTTGTATTCATTAAAAATACCCCCGAATTTCTCTAGCTGAACTACGTTCCCGCGCTTGTTCCTGTCTCCTGCGTGCCGCACTAAAATCCATCACTTTATCGTCTTGGGCATCCTGCTTGAGTACCTTCCCCATCTTTTTACGAGCAGCATAGTTTGCCAGCACCAACGCGATCGCGGCATCACCATGACGCTTCCCCCCATCTTTCCCCTTATACCGATTCCGCTCCGGCACCTTCGGCACCCCATTGTGTTCCTCAATAGCGGCGTGGTCGGTTTTAATATCCTCGTCATACGGCATCCGCAACCGCTCATCTTCCAATGCCTTCTTATAATCCGGCATGGCTTCCAAGTACCACGGCTGTGACGGCATTACCTTTTCAATCCGACTCGCCCCATACTTCGACTCAGCAAACTCAGCCAATGCCGTTCCATTCCCCCTAGCGTCACTTGCCCCACCACAAAAGTTAGGCAGGTTGTCAATCACCCCGTACAAAATCTGCTCTTGTCGCTTAATTGGTACATTCCGCAGTTCTATCAACAACGGACAGTACAACCGCACCTTCCCTTCAACCGTCAACCCTCGCGAATCATCTTCTAGGAGTATCGCGATCGCGCTAATATCCCCGGTGCGTCCAAAGTCCATGCCGTAGTAACTTTTCTGATGACGTGGCAATGCATTGAGCAACGGGTAAATTTTTTCTTTAAGCCAGTCCTGAATCTCTGTTAACTGCACGGGCTGGGATTTGATATTAAATTCATCCGGCAGCGCCAACCTCACTACAGAATACCTGCGATCCATCCGGGCTTCCACCAACAACGGTGGAATATAAGCCCCACCCCCAGCCTTGGGATTACAGAACAATTCTTCATCTGCATCATCCCCGTACTGGTCGATCATGTCCTGTCGCCATTTTTCTTGCCCCTTAAGCGACCAGTCTTTCCCCGTCATCAAGCAAATGCGCTTATACAATCCATCCGCGATCGCGTCATCAAACGTGACTTTATGCAACAAGTACGGACGCTTCCCAGCTTTCACTTCTTCAATCAGCTGGTTAAACGCATTAGTCACACCATCGTGGGTACTTATAATGTGTACACTTCCTCCCCACATAAGAAGCGCGATCGCGGCTTTGAGCAGTTCCATTGGGTTAGGGTGAAAGGCAAACTCATCTAAAATTACTCGCCCCTTCTTCCCCCGCAAGTTTGTTGGTCGTGAGGTTAACCCCGTCACCCGATACCCCGACGCCAGCTTAATGCGGTACGCGAGGATATCTTTCTCTGACTGAATCACCTCTTCCCCAAACATCACCCCTTCATCAATCAGTTCCCGTTTACTAACCGCTGTTACCTCACTTGCTACTTCTTGGTACTGCTTCACCCAAAAGGTGCAGTCTTGCATAAACTCCAGTGCCCCTTCCTCATTTGCGCCAATGTACCAAGTGTCTTTTCCCCCTCGCCCAGACGTTGCCGCCTTCAACACTGAATCAGCCGCCTCTGCCCACGTAATCCCAATCTGGCGGCTTTTCTCAATAATCTTGACTTCACTCTTGTCTAATATCCAACGCTGCTGATACGGCAGCAGTACCGCTTCTGTATCTGACATATTATAATAAATACAGTGTAGTTATTTATTTATGAACGAAAAGGGTAAAGCGGCGTTAAAGCAGCTCAAAGCGTTTCTCAATGATAAGCCTGACGTGCAGGTAATGGGCGTGGGGACGGTAGCAAAGATACTGGGCTTGTCACGCGATCGCGCCCACAAGTTCATCAAATCAAATCCACCCCGTCTTAAAGCTCAGTTAGGTTTAGGGTTGAATTCGAGCTATGAAATTAAAGTGGAGGACTTGCGAGAATTTATTGTGAGTGATTTTGGGCAAGCCACTCCAGGACGGAAAAAGAAGGAGGTTGCATGATTGATGAATCACGGAAAGCATATTTAAAGCGTTTAACACAAGATGTGCTGAACCAATTGCAGGGCAAAAGTCTTTCAGAGTATCTGACTCAAGTCGATGCCTCAGATGAAGCGACTGAATTTCAATTTCAAGAGTGTAAGCCTAGTGTTGATGCAGGTGTTGGCACAAGTTGTTCTGCATTGATGGAGTGGACAAACAGACAAATACGAGAAATACTCGATGCTACAGCCTTGCCACCAAATTTTTTGCAAGGCTCCTCCCGCGATCATTACCGAGAAGCTCAACAGCAACAGCACCACTGGATGGCTCTGATTATGGATATCCAGTTAGTTGTAAATGTAAGACAAGAGGACGCGATCTCGACTGCCAGAGAGTTACGCGATCGCTATCCCAATATGTCTCTTACTGAAATACGAGAATCTATCCGAGCAGGCGCTTTACGTCAAACTCCGTCAGGTCGATATTTCATTTCTCCTCTCTGGCTGGAGAGGAACTATTTGCGCGGGTCTATGCATCAGGCTGAATCTGTGGCTGACGTACTCAACCGCTTGGCGACAGGTGAAAAACTCGAAGCAATTGGCGATCGCGCTTGCAAAAACAACGCCCAATCTCCCTACCTTCGCTGTGCAGTTAACCCCTGCGGCCCATGCGAAGAATGTAGTTATTTCGAGGAGGAGGTACGCGATCACGATGAATAACTTAACACCTAAACAAGAAGTGAACCTGTTGGTAACGAGGTTTGGTAGTAGCGGAGGCGTGATTGTGACACTTAAAAATGCAGACGCAAGGAAACTTCTAGATGTGCTTGAGCTTTTAAGAAACGTATCGGTCGATGTGTCTTTAGAAAAACAATCGATTGCCCACAAGATTCAAGCTTTGTTGTCCAAAGAACGGTCTGTTGATATGACGGCTTCCGAGTTGATAACGGATATGGATGACGATGAACTTGGATGGGCAATAGCTCAGGAAGATCCTCGAATAGGGTGTATCAAGGGCTTTGCTTTAGATCCAAAGCTTTTTAATTATTTGCGTCGGGAGCGTCCTCGCGCTTTAGCAATAGCTGATGAAGTAATTCGTTTAAGTCGCTAAATACCGTGTAACACACGCACTTCGACGCACAGTCTCCTTACCACCCCTGCGGTTCGTGTGAAGGCTGTATTTATTTTGAGGTATGTGATCGCAATAAATGTACTTGACAACTGTTAGTTGTCAATCGGTACTTCCACAACCTCTTCTACTGGAGCTTCAACTGTGACAGGTTGAGGCTCTTCTGCTTTTGGTTCCTCCACAATCCCCAATATCCGTTTCCTAATCGAATCTGCCATCTCTTCTGACAACCCACGCTGTGATGTCATCCGCTCACTACCATGCGCGATTGTCTTGGTCTGACTCTCTGTAATGCCAGCTAATTTGATTACGCGATCGCACGCCGCCAATTTATCAACATCACGCTTCCCGTTTTTCATGATGTCGATGATTGTATCTACGGCATCAACCGCAGCATTTTTCAGTTTCTCATCAATCTCAGTGAAGATAACTCGCGTTCGTGTCGCCCGGAACTCCTCTTTTACTTGGATGCTGGTTTCTTCCCTGGCTCGCAATCGAGACGCGATCGCATCTTGTACATGAGGTCTTCCTAAAAACTTATATCCGGTACCTCTGGATATATTTGCTACCTTACAAGCTTGTGTGTGATTCCCCCCATCTGTTAGTGCTGCGACGAATTTCTCCTCGTCTTCTGATAACCCTCTTGGTGTTTTCGGTACTCTGCGCGATCGCATTCGATGAACACTGTTCTTTTAAGTGTGAATACAACTGTTCAAAAGTGTAAACGATCTGCTCACTGAATGCGTACAAGATGCTAGATATACCTTCTGTCTCGTTGATAAACTTACCACCTCTCTCCCTGCCTACCAGCCTGATCGCGTCACACACTTAGACGCTTTGTGTATCAATTAAATTCTAAAATTCAGTATAAATACCGATTACAGTGTAGGTAGATAGAGAGATAGTGGAGATGTGCCGAAGGTCTATCTAGTCAACTGGCACAGCAACTGTCACAAGGGAGGCAAAGAGACGGCAATCTAATATAGACACGCGATCTGCTGATAAGCAGCAGCGCTTCGCGATCGCGTAACTCTCTTGCGATTGACGGGCATAATGCAACCACAGCACAGCAACGGGTCTAGCCGGCTGTAGGTAGAGCCAAGGGTTAGCGGTAGGGAGTAAGAACCTTGAAAGCTTAATAGACTGCTAGGACGCCTTTAAGGAGGTTCTAAAGGTAGATTACTCACCTCTATGTATGGTGTAGCGCTGCTTAGTCCCTAGTTAGTCCCCTGTAGGCATCCGGCACAGAGTGCTTGTAAGTCCTACATTGATATACGCGATCACATAGTGCCTAAGACGCTGTGCAAGTCAGCGCGATCGCATCCGGTCTGCATTACCGGCTATTCAAATCACGAGGTAACTGAATGAGTAACGCAATCAATAGTAACGGTTCCAAGACAGTTTCTGATTCTGTAACAGATGCTAAGGAACTCAAAAAGCAACAGCTACTAGAAGCTAAACGCGCTAAGGAAGCTGAGAAAGTGCAACAGGAGTCTTGGGAGGAATTGGATTATACACCCTGTAAAACAATCCACCAAGCAATGCTCATCATGATGGGTGAGAGAGTTGAGCATTCCGAAGCTGTAAAAGGGTTATGCGCGATCGGGAAGGTCATACTACAAATAGGCGACAAGCGTATGGACTTCGGGATGATGACACGCGAGACACTCCAGATCGACGCAGAAGCTATGACACGGTGCTTTGAGTGTGGTTTTGAGTCAGAGGATGTAATCGCGATCGCGCAAGATGCTAAAAAAGCATGGTGTTTAGGCTACAAAACCCAGGAATCGCTAGACAAGGCTAATCGGGATAAAGTAAAGCGTCAAAGCAAAATTGATAAGCAGAAAGCGCTGCTAGACAAGCTTAAGGGTAAGTAATCGTTGTCTATCGTCCACCTTATGACCCATGCTAGGCAACTGGTAGGGGTGATTCACCATGTCTACAGCACTCTCTCAAAACGTCGGTAAGCGTACCAATGGCAAGAAACGCACTCATGCCAATGTCGCGGATATCAATGCGCGATCGCGTACACGCTACCACAGCGACACTGGAAGCGCTTATACAGTTGTCAATTCATCCGGTTTAATCAAGGTTGAATTTGCTCAAACAGGTAGCCGCCATGAGGTAACGCGATCAGCAACCGTTGGAACGCTTACAGAGTCAGGCTTTAAAAGCCATGCTGCGATTGCGTTTATGGGACATCATATTTCCTGGGAAGACTTAGTTGCGTTAATTGGCATGAGCCAGGAAGCGCTTATGCGAAGCGTGGCAAAGTTTGCGCGATCGCAATTCTATCAAGGTTCTGGCGTCTCCTCTACATCCCGCTATTCCCACGAGGTAAGGAATAGGCAGAAACGCGATTGCGCCAAGCGTCAAGCCAAAGGAATTCGGATCTGTTAACAACTGATAGTTGTCATTCACCCACCTCTTAACGGGGGTGGGTGTTTTGTTGTGCCTATAAATCGACAGGCTACAGGTTTGGCTTCACCAGATCTGTACCTAGTCCATTTCACGAGGTAACTGCAATGTGTATCTATATTCCCAGCCATGTAGCCAAACTCATCTTGGTTGATGAACAACCAACACGTGATCGCGCTCGGTACTACTACCGCCTATGTCGTCATGACGGTGCTGACATTCTCCTGAAGACTGGAGCCAAACTTTATTACAGTCGTGATCGCGGCTTCTCTATCTCTGGTTATGACCGTTCTGGCTCAGATGTCCTCCCATACGTCGAAGAGTATGATCTAGGGTATCTAGTCGCTTGATATTTTCCCGCGTTTTTGGGTGTCTAACGAAAGAATGCGGGTTTCAGGTTCATCATAACCCTACCTGAATAAAACCCCGTATTTTTAGACACTTGAACGAATTTCCGTTGTTTCATCCCTCGGTCTACGCGATCGAGGGTGTCTTTTTGACCCCTATGAAATACCAAACAATATCATGCGTAACAAAATCTTACCCGCCCAAGTTGTGTGACGCGATCGCGCATCAACCCATTTGACAACTAACCGTTGTCATCGCGATCGCCTAGCATCAACCACATTCGCATACAAAGCCCTCAGTTGTCGCAGTGCCTGCACTCGGCTTCTGGGGGATTTGCTCATACGCAAGCCGCGATCGCTTACCACGTAAAACCTGCTGCGTGTTCCTCGCCGGCTTCTAATTCGCTGTAGATGGTAGGGCATTGCTGGCAACTCCTCCAAATATGCATCCCTGTATTATCTTCCCATTTCTACCGTTTATTGAACTTGACTCAGGTTCAATTGATTGAGTATGATAGTGTTACGGGTTCAGTAAACCTTAAATGGAGGGAGTTACGAAAAAATACAAGGGTCGAGGTGGAAAACGACCGGGAGCAGGAGGAAAACCTACTTGGAAACTGGGGAAAACTCAGACCATTCGAGTGCCAGTCACGATCGCGCACCAGCTTGCCGCTCTCTCACGAGAAATCGATGTCAATACATTGTCTGAGAAGGATGCGATCGCGCTAATCGAAGAACTCATCCTCATAGTCCGCGAGAAGTCGGACTTTTAGCTAACGAAACAGAATCAAAGCGAGGTAACAATGCTGGACGAATCAACAGAAGCACTTGTAAGTCTTGAGATGTTCTACTTGCAAGAGAGGTTAGAAGAACAGCGCAAAGATTATCTTCTTTTGCATTACGGCAAACGCATCAACTTACGGAAGTCGTGGCGCAAAGCAAAAATTATAGAGGCGATATTGGTGCATGAGGCAAACATATTGCGACTTGACGCGGCATGTAACTAACCCAAACAAGAAACGCGATCGCGTGGATGAAATCCCAAAGAGACTGACATCGATGAGTTGTCAGCGCGATCAAATATCTCCCGCCTGATGAGACTCGCCAATAGTCGAAACTCCTCGGTATTGAGGAGTCGCGGGAAGCTGCATTCAACCCGCACAACACACGAGGTAACATGAGCAAATTCAACAAGTTTCTACACAATAGAAAAATCACCATGCAACTAAATTTATTTGATGACACGCGACTCACACAACAGGAAGCGGTGGATTTAACAGCAGAATACTTGGCGGACTACTTCACCAGCTACAAACACGTCGCGATCGCGTTTAGTGGTGGCAAGGATTCCTCCGCTACGGTTTCAACCGTCATTCACCTGATTGAATCTGGTAGAGTACCCAAGCCAGAAAAGCTAACCGTGGTGTATGCCGACACTCGCCAAGAGTTACCCCCACTACATTTTTCAGCAATGGCGATTTTAGAGGAGGTGCGGAGGCGGGGGTTTGAGACCAAAATAGCAGTTGCTCCAATTGACAAGCGATTCTTGGTTTATATGTTAGGTCGAGGCGTCCCCCGCCGAACAACGGTACCCTGCGATGGTGTACTAGGCAAATCAAGGTAGAGCCGATGATGCACGTCTTAGTTGAGCAGATTGAAAACTTGCCAGCAGGGGAACGGTTACTGATGCTCACTGGCGTTCGGTTAGGTGAAAGTGCTGTACGCGATCGCAGAATCTATACCAGTTGCTCTAAAGATGGTGGTGAATGCGGTCAAGGCTGGTTCCAATCCTCCACATATGATCGCACGGATACCTTTGCTCCCATCATCCATTGGCGGGTTTGTCACGTTTGGGAGTGGCTGATTACAGGGGAGTTAGAACACGGGTTTCCCACAATGGCGGTAGCCGAAGCATATGGAGGTGATGAGAATTTAGAAGCTTCTGCTAGAACTGGATGTATCGGTTGCCCTTTGACTCAAGAGGATTTAGCGCTTGATCGCGTAATTGCGATGCCCCAGTGGAGTTATCTCGCTCCACTCAAAAAGCTCAAGCCAATTTACCGTGAGATGCGGGGATTCCAGCATCGCTTGCAGAAGGATGGCACTGAGCGAAAGAAGGACGGTAGTTTGGTGAAAAATCCAGGGCGCAAGGGACCACTGAAACTTGAATCGAGGCTGATGTTCTTGGAGCGGATATTGGGTATTCAGCAGGAAGTAAATACCTACGCGATCGCAAACAATCGCCCCACAATCAGCTTGATTAATAACGAGGAGGAAAACCGGATTCGAGAACTAATAGAACTTCGCACTTTTCCGGACAAGTGGACAGGTGATGAACCAGGGGGAGAAGAGTTACTCCCTGAAGTTTATCCCTCTGGGGCAATTCAGCCCCTACTTTGGTGATGAGTTAACAACTAATAGTTGTCAGGCGCGATCGCGCTTCATCAACTCCGTGTCACAGATGGAACACACTTATATCACAAATGAGACTCAATGGAAGATATCCTGCAAAGCAGCAAAGAAATTAATGCGTCATAAGTTATTGGTGGAAGACGCGATCGCGTCTCTCCAATCTCTAAAATCTACCCACTCAGAACCCAGCACCTTAGTTAAATTCCCCGGTGCTGGGGTTTTAAAAGAGGCGGGTATTTTCACTGCTGATAAACCTGCTTGGGTGGTAGAGGCTCGTGAAACTATCCAAACCCTCCTCACCCCTACGCAGTTCGCATCACTGCAAAATGTGGGGATGCTCAACCAACACTTCACCAATGCTGCCATTATCCAAGAAATGTGGCAGTTTGCGTTTGAGTTTACAGGGTATCGCAGACTTAAGGTGTTAGATCCCGGTTGTGGGACATCGGGCTTCTACCGCCACTGTCCACACCCACATCTCATCCACTATGTTGGGGTGGAGCTGGATGAGGTGACGGCACAAATTGCCAACAAAGTCCATTACGGTGTGGACTACCAAATCTACAACAAGGATTTCCTCAAGTGGGACTATCCCGTACTGTTTGATGTGGTGATTGGCAATGTCCCATTTGTGAATGGGGTGAAGCGTGTAGTTCTAGATGATCGCAAGGTTAATTTGGGGCTTCATGCCCAATTCTTTATCAAATCCCTGCGTCATCTAGCACCAGGTGGCTTGCTCCTTTTCCTCACCTCCACCAACACCCTGGATTCTGTGGGTGAGGATTATGTGATGTTTCGAGAAATAATGCGCGATCGCGCATTATTTCTCGGTGCCGTTCGTTTACCCTGTGATGGCACAACACACGTTGGAGGTACAGAGGTGACAACAGATTTGATTATTCTGCAAAAACGATGACCTGGATTAAGACTTCATCGATAGAAGTCCCAGCCCACGCCAATCAGACAACTGAAGTAGACATCAACGAGTGGTTCAATAGCAACCGCTCGTTTTTGTTAGGTACTCCTGTAGCAAATCAGTTACGGGGGACGGCTGGCGGCTGGGTACAAACTGTAGCGATCGCGGCTGAACCAGGGCAAGACACTGTTGCTCTTTTACGCGATCGCCTTTCTCAAATTTTGCAAATGGCAAAGGGAGATGATGCAACATCCCCCTCAGATAGCAACGACGCACAAACACAAGGAGATACTAACATCATGGCTACTGTAATTCCTGCTGACAAATTCGAGTCAAATTCACCCTTTAGCTTTATCCTACGGGAGAACGCCAAACCGCACGGCATTGAAATTCACTTCCCTCCAGATAGTACGCCTGACGCTGGCTTTATTGGTCGGATCGCGGCGGCTGGATTCGAGAAAGCTCGGACTAATCCAGACTTGTGGTACTGCAACTATTCAGAAGTCTCAATGACCAAGGCTCGTGGCTGGGTCAAAGCTTGTCAGAAGAACGGTGCATACGAAATCGATTCGTCTGTACCCGTAGAGCAAACCAAGTCTCGACGACGGGGTAAAAGTGGTCAGTCCAAACCTACCAGCACCCCTACCCCTGAGCCTGCGCCAACGCCTGTTGTGGGAGGTAAGTTGGTGGATGCGATAGCGGAGCGCTGCTGCAAGCAGATCGCGGAACGTGTTCAAGAAATGCTCAACACCATGAAAGAGGAACTGGCAGTTAAGCCAGACACTTCTGAACTGGATGCACTACGAGCTGAGAATGAACGCCTACGCCGAGATATGGAACGCTTGATGCGAGAGCATGAGCGTATGGAAACAACCATCAACCAACAAAAGGAAGCGATTGAAGAACGCGATCGCACTATTGCAGATCTAAACCTGAAAGTCGCCAACCTTGTAACTGCGGGCAGCGAACTTGTTGAGTCACGCGATCGCGTAATCACTTCCCTTCGTCAACAACTAGCAGAGTGGGGGGTTGTTGAAGCTGAACCCGAAGCACCAGTGTTTGATGATGAACCAGAGGTGGAAGCTCCTGTCTTTGATGACGAGCCACCAGTGTTTGAGGACGATGAACCCGTAGCGGATACTCCCAACTTTGATGAGGAGGTTGTAGAGCTGGGGGAGCAACCGTCACCTTCAAGCTCCGACAGCGAACCCGACGACACAAGCGCAGAAGAGGGGTTCGACCTTGACTCGTTGGGGGAGCGGTAAGGAGAGGAAATCTTAAGCCTGAGCTGACCAAACTCCCGAAGGAGTTTGGTCAGCTCAAGTCATCTACGCAGTCACAGTTAAAACGGCGATTGGTTTGTCTACGAACGCGAAGAGGAGCAAGACTTGACATTTATCGGACAAGTTTGCGACTTGTTGGATTAAACTGACATCGATTAGTTGTCAGCGCGATCGCACATCACATCACCAACCCAAACATATGGCGACAATAAATATCGAGAATAAACTTTTTGCGTCAAGTGAAGAGGAAGCATTAAAGGTAGGAATTCCACAACTCAAAGCATTGTGGGAACAGGTTGAAGATGCTTTAAAAACTGTAGAGATGGATTGTCAGGTGAAGTTTCCAAACTTGGTCATGACAGAGGAGGAATGTGACCCAGATCGGATTGGCGCTGATAAGTTAGACGAGATGGATGGGAAAACCATCTGGGCTGTGAGTTTCACAGCGTGGATACATACGGTCAAGTCAGATGATCCTGATTATCGCTTTGATGAATATGCTGTCATGGAAGCTACGGGAAAAACCGTAAACAAGAACTTTTATGAACCTTTACAGCAATGTGACTGGAGTTCATTCAAGCCTCTTTTGGCAGCTAATAACGAAACAATAGGAGATTTCATCTCTGTTGAGTTTGATGGTGTTTATGTTACAAGCCAACAAGATGATGTACGCGCAACAAGCGACTACCTTTGACAACTAACCGTTGTCAGTCGAAATTAACCTTATTGCCCTCGCGATCGCGGGGGCTTTTTTATCATGACTTGGAAAAAATTCACCGTTTACATTGACCCTGACAAAATCACAATCCACTTCCCCGAAGACCCCCAACCTTGTCTGGTTGGGGGTCAAGTTTTAGGGATGCTGACAAGTAAAGGGTTTGTTCGGTTAGGTGTGAAAGACTTTATGTATCAGCGCGATCGCACAGACTTCTGGGTCGAGCAATGCAAGAAATTGGCTCAAAAGTTCGGAGCTAATGTGGCGGAAGCTCCGAACATTACACCAGAGCCAGACCCCATAACGGAGCTACAAAAGCAAATCCTGGCGATGCAGCAGGAGATGACCAAGCTTAGAGCGGAGGTAGAGGAGCTAAAAAAGTCCGAGCCGAGCGACGATTGAAAGCTCGCTCGGCATTGCCGCAATCTAAACCCAAAAAACCTAAGACCAAGAAAAAGACGGGGGCTAAGCTTGCTTGTGCCCCCATTTTCAAACCTATTGTCAGTGATTATTCTTCCCCTATTATCCTCAAAGACGAGGATTTGCGCTGGACGGAGCGATTCAAAACTGGGGTGTTTGCCTTCCACAACGGGCAACTGGGCATCAGCTTCAAGGAAGCGCATCGTGGGCTATTTGTTGAGGGGGATGACGGGCGCTACTACTTAGAAATCGATCGCGCCTACATTAAAGGTGCGCCGAAAACGTTTAAGGTACCACCCGATACACCCAAAGCGTTACGCAACTATCCCAAGTACATTACCTGCCTACACCCATCCGGTCCTTGCACATTCTTCCCGTTGGAAGTGCCGGAAAACCAGCAGGATGTGATGAAACAACTACTCGCGATCGCGCAGGTTGTTGAGGAACTTCTTGAAGCTGAAGGTGGTGATATGGATGATGTCAGATGTGATGAGCTGCGATCTCGTCTCAATGAACTGTATGACGACTTTGTAGCTGACTACGGCTTCATCCAGAACTGTAAGTCCTACTTTGACGGGTTCTGGAGTGATGTCCGTCTTCAGGTGTACCTGTTGGAGCTGGAAGGGAAAAATGGGGTTAAGGCTGATATCTTCCGTAGGCGACTCAAATATCCTCCCAAACAGGTAACAGGTCAGCTCTTTGATGATGATGACCTCAACACCCGCATCCACAAGGCGTTTGTGTGGTGCATGGGGCATTACGGCACTGTCTTGGTGTCGGAGGTTGCGGAAAAAGCTGGCGTTGATGAGGAGTTCGCGATCGCGTCTCTCCTCGAACAAGGTTTGGTTTATCGAGAGTGGTTGGGTGCCGCCCGTCAGGAGTGGTACGAAATCTTGGGAGTGGAGCCAGATTGCACCGTTGACGAGTTGCGAGCCGCCAGGAAAGAACTCGCCAAGCTTTACCACCCCGATACGGGGACGGCTTCAGAATTGAAGATGAATCGGGTTAATAATGCGTTTGATGAGGGGTTGGCAGAAATTCAGCGAAAGGCTGTAGCTACCGCCTGATAAGCATGATATGATTTAAGAGACAGGTAATTATGAGATATGGCAAAGGGAGGAAAACGTTCCGGTGCAGGTCGCCCTAGTACCGGACGCACTAAGGAGCTGCGTCTGTACGTGACGCCAGAGGCAGATGAGAAGTTAAGCGCGATCGCGCAGTCAAGAAAAGTCTCAAAAGGTCAAATTGTGGAGGAATTTATGAGCGACATAGACGTTAAAACATTGGGAAAACTGGTAGATGCAATTGTTGATACAAACGAAACGTTAACAATCTACACTATGCCTAACCTAGCCGCAAAAATGCAGCTAGCTTGTGAATATTTCAATTTGGTACGTAAGGACTTAGAGCGATTTGATGGAAAGACAGCCGCCTATTTCAATTTGGTAGACTGCTTTACGCGCTTAGAAGATAGCCAACCATTACCTTTAGTGGATTTGCTCGATGAACTGGATGATTTGATACGAGCTATTCGCAAACTGGAAGAGTTTTGCGGAATTTTCCATGAAAGCTTGCACCCCGTTGACATGCAACATTAAATCTCCGTTTAGCGAGTAGGCTATCGCGCTTCATGCTGCACCCACGGTATTAGAGAGGGAAGCACAACACACACGAGGTAAAATATGAGTCACGTATTGCGAATTAAAGGTTTTCAGGCTACCAAAGAGCATCGTCGTTATTATGAGTTTCAAGCTATTGTGCCGATTTTTTCCATGCCGAATGATCGCCCAATTAACTATGTCCGAATTAATGGTATTGGGGTTCCTGAAATAAACTTTGACTGGTGCGAAGATTGCGACTGGCACCCAGAATCTTTGAGTCAAGAAAAATGGTTGCAAGTATATTTGAGGCTATGTCGATGGGAGTGGAAAGGTAATCAATACATAATTTCCAACGAGCGCTCGTTGAGTAAATACAGCAGTGAACAGCGCAATCATTCGCGCTTCTTTGTGCCCGTCAATGAGGTTATTCGGCTTAATAATACTACTCACCGTAGTCCGGATCGTGAACGCGAAGAAATCCAACTAATTGCTTAATCTCAACGCAACCTGAATTGAAAAACCCCGCTCGGCTGCATTCCGAGCGGGGTTTTTCACGTAAACATCACGAGGTAACGGCAATGTCTTATCAAATTGTAGACGCTCAAGAGTTCTTGAGCGGTGATATCCATGCCAAATTGGAAGCGGCTAAAGACGCTTCCATCTACGACCCATCTTATTTGCGGGAGGTGGAGGCGCTAACAGCAGCTATTCCGGACACTGTATCTATTGGGTTGGTTGACATCAGAATCGGTGCTACGTGGATTCCCGTTGAGTATTACGAAGAGTTTTGCTGGGAGATGTTTGAAGAACGGGTGCAGTTCTTCTACTCTCCACTGGCAGGGACGTGGGAAACTCAGCTTAAAACCAGTGGGGAAGGGGAGGCTAACAAAAGGTACGGGTTCTGTTGGCAGACCTGTGATAGTCAAGGGTATACCGTTACCGATTGGTATACGGCAGTTAGCAAAAAGCCTGAAGATGGGCTGTTTACAATGGCACTACTATTTAAAGCTCCATCGGTTAGTGTCAAGAAGTCCAAAGAAGCGCCTAACAAGAAAGACCAAGCTGAGACGGCTAAGGCAGTAGCGAAGCAGGAAGAGTTGCAGTTGATGTTTGCCAACTGGTGTCGTGAAGGCGATCGCGGCGAACAACTCGAAAAAATCTACAACACCAAAATCAATCGCACAGTTCTCCCCAACTGGGACGGGAAAGGTGCGCACTTGCGTGAGCATTTACTGGCAGCGGGGATGGCTCCTGCTTGGGTCAATAAACTACGTCCCTATCAGCTCGATTCCATCTGGCGGATGTGCGTAGGGGGGAATACGTTATTAGGACTTGAGGTAGGTCTAGGTAAGAGTCTGTCGCTTATAGCCGCAGCAATGTTGCGGCGATTTTATAAAACTAGCAAAAAAGCGCTATTTGTGGTTCAGCGTTCTACTCTTAAGCAGTTCGAGCAGGCTTTTCGAGAGACGTTTCCAGACGCTAAGGTACTGTGCGCCACGCCGGAGGACTGCTCGGCGGGTAACCGTCAGCGTCTGTTGGCTAAGGCGGCATTGTGGGATTGGGATGCCGTGATACTGACCCACGAGAGTTTTAACAAAATCCCGGTTAAGGCTCAAACCGAGCGGGTGTACATTGAGAAACAGCTTGAAGTCGTGGAGATGGAGCTGTTTCGCCTGTATGAATTGGGTGAAACCGCCAAGAGCAAGGGGAAGAAGCGAGGCAACCGGATTGTTAAGAAGTTGGAGGAGATGCGAAATAAGATACGAGATCGCATCGACACACTCAACAAAGCCAAAGACTCTGGCATCTACTACGAGGATTTAGACCCTTGCATTTTGATTATTGATGAAGCGCAGAAATATAAGAATGCATTTGTAGCAACTAAGCTACAGGTGACGGGGATTAACATCTCTGAGTCAGCACGGGCGCAGGACTTTGAACTGAAGCTTGCCTACATGCGTGATCGCCATAAACAAGGATTCTTGTGGCTGTCCACCGGCACACCTGAGCCAACCAATTCGATGGTTGGGGTGTTTGTGTATCAGCGCTACCTGCATCCAGAAGAGTTGGAGAAGCGGGGGCTGGCACACTTCGATGCTTGGGCGATGAACTTTGGTCGCGTGGTGAGTGAGGCAGAGTTTAAAGCTGATGGTGGTTTACGCATCACCGATCGCTTCTGTGAGTTTGTTAACTTACCAGAGTTGTTGCAGATGTGGCTCAGTAGTTGTCATATCAAGCGGTTTGACGATGTTGCTGGTCAAGCTGGGTTTATTCGCCCAAAACCTCGACACAAGAAAGTAAGTTGCCACCTGTCTGACTGGCAGCTTAACTATATGGATTACATCCAGCGACGGTATGACATGATCGCCAAGCGTAACCCGTTGAAGTGGCCTGCCAAGGATAAGGATGGTTGCTTACTGGATGAGGATGAAAAGCGGCTCTATCACCCTTTATCTGGTGACCCCATCTTTGATGTTGAGGTGGCGCAAGCGCATGGGTTAAACGTTGGGGTCATTATCGATAATTTCTTCAAAATCTGCTCTGAGTCTCGCAACCTGATGATTGCTCCCCAGTTGCTCGACCCAGAACTACCGATAGACACTGGAGACAAAATCTCCCAAGCTGTACGCCGGATACACAGGTGGTGGAAGCTAACAGCTAAAAATAAGTCTACCCAGTTAGTGTTTCTCGATGTGGGGACACCGGGTGGTAGTGCTAAGTTCTGTATCTATGACTGGATGCGGCAGGAGTTACGCGATCGCGGAATACCAGATGCTGAAATGGCATTCATCCACGACTACCCCGACGATGAGGATAAAGCCGAACTGTTTGACAAGGTGAACGCTGGCGAAATTCGGGTCTTATTCGGTTCAACCGAGCCGATGGGAATTGGGGTGAATGTTCAGAAGAAGGTGAAGGTGGTTCACTTAATTGACATTCCCCGTCGTCCTGACCAGTACGAGCAACGGTTAGGTCGCGCTATTCGCTTCGGCAATGAGAATCCAACGGTTCTTATCTACCAATATCTGACGCGGGGTAAGGCGGGTAATTTTGGAGCAAATGCCTTTGAACTTCAGTTATTGGAGAAGAAGGTTAAGGTGCGGGAAGACATCTTGCGTGGTGACCCAACGGTAAGGCGGGTTGTTGAGGATAACAACCAAGTTGAGATGTACATGAAGCTCAAAGCCCATAGTTCAGGTGATGAGCGTATCTTGCGGTATGTGGATTGCGCGGCAGAGTTGGATAAGGCTAAGGCCAAGTCAGCTTTGTGCATCACTGACCTGAACCGCTTACACGGCAGCATCAAAGACGCCGATCGCCGCATCAACACACTGGAGTTGGAGTTAGCCAATATTGTTCCGGACATTGAGACAGCGCGATCGCACGTTCATTGCGTGGATGGTGACATGTTTGTCTGTCAGGTGGATGATGCCCTACATGTTGGTATGAGTTTTGTGGAGCGGGGTAAGGGTAAGTTTAAGAAGCCACAGTTCAAGATGGCATTGTGTTTGAGTGACGCGATCGCGCCGCTATGTCTTCTCTCCTACCCAACAGCCAACCAAGCCAAACATCTTGCTGATAAACATATCCAGCAGAAGGTGGATATGTTTGCCTTAGAACTGCGGTTCAGGGAGAACAACGGCAAGCAGTGGCACATTGGGTATTTCGGTGGATTTGAGCTGTGGTGTATGTTGCACGAGTTCAGGGAAAAGGTGAATGTAACAATGTGGCTTAAAGGACAGGTCGCCCGTCGTCCTGTGGAGTTTCGCACCTCCCAGCTACGTCTCATCCGTAACCTAATCAACGCCCATGATGAAATCTTAGATTTGGAAGTGCATAAAAACAACAACCTAACCAAGCAACGAGAAACGCTTTCCAAGCTCAAAGATGCTCTGGCGGCAAAACGGGCTGAGAAGGATGGGTTAGTTGAAGCTGCGCGATCGCTGGAGTTGGAGAAGCAACAGCTAGCAGCAGCACTCAACATGAGCAACGAAAACTAGCCCCCAACACATTTGAAAGATGTTATTTCTTTCAAATGTGTTACTATAGAAACAGGTAAGAAAACACGAGGTAAACAACAATGACATACACAATCGTTCTGCATGACAAAACTATAGAGGCTTTCGATAATCCAATCATGGATGAAATCTTCTCAAATTTTTCTTTGATGTATGAACACTACATTTCACAAGATGAAATAGAAGCTTATTTTCTGGCAAGCGATAACGGTAAACTCGTTGGCTTTCTCGGTGTTGGCTATTGTGGGCGCACTGTCGTTATTGAAGTCTTAGACAGTTTTCAAGGTAAAGGCATTGGTTCAAGTCTAATTAACGCAGCAATCGAAAAAGGTTTTGCCAAGGCGTGGCGACCTAAGCAAAACGGATGTGAAGAGTTTTGGGTAAAGATGGCTGAATTAGCAAGTGAAAATCCAAATTGCAACTTAGCTCTGGTGTAAGTTATGGCAAAGCATGGTTTGTACATGGCAAGAGGTAAAGGTTGTCATTCTAATCTGCAAGGATACATGAATGATGAACGCCCTTGGCATAGAATTGCAGATACAGAAAACATCTTACTAATTGGGATTTCTTGGTCAGGAAATCAATATGTAAGGTATGAAGATGGTTGGAGAAAAGAACACAAAATAAAAGATTCCTCTTGTTCTATACCTAATTTGCATTCTCCGAAACGACAATGGATGAGTGAAATTGAAATCTCTTCAACTATCAATCATCTTTCACTCTGGGAAGAAAATATGATTGATGACGACAATTTGGCAACTTTTAGCGTAGAATCAAATCCAAGTGATTTTAGGATTGCAACTGGCGGAATGTATTCTACGGGGACTGGAATACATGAAGATGAAAGTAACGCAAGACGCTCTGCGCTTTTAATTGTTCACAATGAAGGGTTTTTGATTCGCCAAGAGGGAATCAGTGACGAACACCAAAGCCCCGGAACAATTGTTATTATTCACCCTCACGAACCCCATCAATTGCAAAAAAATCTAGAATCAGCTCAACGTTGGGCTGCCATTTTCTTTGACTACGAAAAAGACTTAAGTCTAATGGATATAGAAAATGGGTTACAGGAAGCTTACAAAAGGATTTTTATAAGCTGATGTCATCATCCAGTAAACTACCAAAGCCCAATAAGTCTGGCAACCTGCGGGGTACAAATCCCCGTAGTCATAAAAACAAAACCAAAAGTAAGGTTAGAAACTCTGTAACCTTACACCCTGAAACTTGGGAAGCCGCGATCGCGCTTGGCAAATCCTCATCAGATGGCATTGACAAGCTATTTGCGATGCTACCTGTTTTTAGTAAAGCAAAACTTGCGATCGAATTACTAATTTCTGAGCATCCCAAAGCTAAAGAATACGCCGAATCTGTCCTTGTTGATCTAGAAGATTTAGAGGTTGAGAACCTTTACAAAGAGTGTGAGATTGAAGGCACTCTGTCCGAATCGAAATCAGGAGCTTGGATTATATGAAAAGGAAAACAATTGTTTTCTATCACATGATGTCTACGAAGACGCCCTGCCCCGATGGGATAGCTAGCGCTTGGGCAGCACGTACAGCCTTAGGAAACGAAGCCGAGTACATTGGCTGCTGTTATGGCAGTAAAGGTGAGGTTCCCCCTCAGTTTGATATTCCTCAGGAGGGCGATCGCGTGTACATTGTCGATTTCAGTTTTGATATACCCATACTGGAAGCGTGGCGCGATCGTGGGTGCGAAGTGACCCTCATCGACCACCACAAGGACAAGATGGAAGCACTCTTGGGTTATGCCCCGTTGTCAGACATTATCAAGTTTGACAACTCGAAGTGTGGGGCTGTGTTGACTTGGGAATACTTCCACCCTGATGAACCAGTACCCGCTTTCCTGTGGTACATAGACGATCGCGATCGGTGGCAGCACAAACTTCCCTACACCAAGGAGATTCATGCTGCTGTTGGGAAGTTAGGAAGAACGTTCGAGGTGTTTGATGTGCTTTCGACTCTTACCCAAGATGAGCTTATCTGGTTGCTCTCCAACATGGGCAAACAGGAAGTAGAACAACGGGCGCGACAGATAGAAACCTTGGCGGCGCAGTTTGAGTGGAAAGAGCTGGCAGGCTACAACATCCCCGTCGTCCACCTTCAGCAAAAAGACGCTTGGGCAACGTCGGAAGTCTGCCAACACTTGTACAACCAATTCCCAGATGCACCGTTCACGGCTTGCTACTACGGGGAAGATACGTCTGTGAAGTGGGGGCTGCGGTCAAACAGCAAGGGGAATAATTTTGATGTTGCCGCGATCGCGCGTCAGTTTGGTGGTGACGGGCATCGTAATGCCGCAGGATTCACCATCGGCTGACAACTAATAGTTGTCAAACTCAATCGTTGTGTATAATCCCATAATCCCAAGTAGTTTACAATCTTGGGATTATGGGATTTCAATATGATAGTGACAATCGCGTCGTTTAAGGGAGGGGTGGGAAAAACAACCACCGCCTTCCATTTGGCTGAATACTTCCACGCCCTATCCCCCACGTTGTTGGTAGATGGGGATGCTAATCGCTCTGCTGTGGAGTGGGCGAAGCGTGGGCGGGTGGATTTTAAGGTAGTGGATGAAAGGCTGGCGGCAAAGTTTAGCCGCCAATTTGAACACATTATTATTGACACCCCAGCTCGCCCCAGTGCCGAAGATTTGAAGGTTCTCTCTCAAGGTTGTGATTTGTTGGTGCTGCCAACGGCACCATCGGCGTTGGCGGTTGATGCAACGGTTCAGATGGTGGATGTGCTGCATAGTCTACAGACCCGATACAAAATCCTCCTCACCCTGATTCCTCCTCCCCCTCAAACAGCGGGGCATGATGCACGTAAAGCGTTTTCTGAAGAAGGGTTGCCACTATTTAAAACAGGTATCCGGCGACTGGCAGTATTTGAAAAGGCCGCGTTGGAAGGTGTGCCCGTAAATCAAATAAAAAACGCCTACGCTCGTGGTGCTTGGGAATCTTATGCTTCTGTGGGAGAGGAAATTTGTGGCTAAGAAAAAGAGTGAGAGTAAGTTTTCAGACCTAATGGCCTCACGTCGAGCTGACGCCCCACCACCGGAAGAGATGAAGGTTGCCAAGCGTAATAGCGATGAATATGTCAAGGCGAACTTCTACCTACCTAAAGATTTGTATAAGCGGCTCAAGGCGTTGTCAGTAGAACTTGAGCAGGATATGGGCGACCTGACGGCGCAAGCGCTTGAGGAGTGGTTAGCGCAAAACCCAAGATTATAGGAGCGCAGCATCTCAGGATTTTGGGGTGTTTACTGGGTAACAGATACAAAAAAGAGGGGTTATCCCCTCCTTCTTGCTCACAGCGCTTCTAACGTTTCTTCCTCAATCAATTCGAGCGTTGATGGTCGAAAGAAGCGTAGGTGTGTTTCATCGTCTCTAATGCAGGCTATATCTTTCAGCCCAATCGAATGGATTGTCAGGTGTCGTCCTTGCAAGGAATTTTGGATAGCGATAGCATCCCCGATGTATCTCACTCTAGCGCCTACCTGAAAATTAAAATCGGCAGTTAACTCCTCTGGTGCAAACGAATGTGCCATGATCTGGGATACATGCACCACGTAATTCTCAAAAATAGCCCCGCCATTAGGTAAATATGTAGGGAAAAAGGTTGTTAAGGTGACTGTTTCACCTATTTGGTATTTGATAGTGAATAAGCGATGATCGCCATTAATTCTGACTAGCATTGCGATTTCCTTGTCTAAAGGGCGGATATTCCCGCCCTAAAACGACTTAGTAACTAGGCTGTGTGGTTTCAGTTATCTCCCACAACGATTCTTGCCCTGGCGGCTCTGTTCCAGGCGCTTCAAACAAATCTGAGTTGTCATAGTCAGTTGTTTCGTCCGTTTCCTCCACTTGATCGCCATTTCGGTTTGGCATAATAAGTTATCTCCATGCGAGTGACCTGCGATCGCGTAAGTTTTCTAGGGCTGTGCGCGATCGCTTTTGATTTATATTTACATCCTGCTTACTGATTGTCAATACACAGATTATCAGTTAATCTATAATCAATGAATTGACGTACAGTAATGGAGATATCAGATTGAGTATCTGTTTGGTGAGAGTATACGCAGACATTTCCAAATGGTGGCCTCACGACGAAGCTGGGAAACCAGTTTCCGTAAATTCAGTATTCGAGCGTTTTAAAGGAACAAAGCTTGAGCTAACAAGGCATACACTCACCAGAGCGCTTGAGGGAAAGCTGGAAAAAGGTGATTTTGATAACCTAGTGAAACTGACTAGAATTTGCTCTGAGCTGTCTGGGCAACTAGTTACCCTAGAAGATTTGATCGTGATTGAAGACTGAGACTTTTACCTAGAATCGCGCTCGTCGATATTGGAGAGTCCACGAGCGCGATTGGGTGTTATCAACAAGGATTGACAACGAATGTCTAATTTAGCACTTTCTGAATACGGTGAAATCAGAGTAACGCCTTTTGGGCGTCATAGCGTGTATGACGTAATATGCGTTATTGGTAATCAGAAAAACCCTCATGAGGTCTGGAAGCGCTTGTGTGTGGCGCATCCAGAACTTCTCACAAAATGTGAGGACTTTCAATTTGAGGGAAGAGGGCAGCGGCTTACACCCACAACGTCCAAGCAAGATACGTTATATCTAATTGGACTGCTTCCTGGTGCTGTAGGCAGAGCTTATCGGGAAGATGCCGCCCGATTGATGATTGCGAAGCTAGAAGGTCGAGACATAACCACCACAGGGTCGGATCTGTTGGTCTTACAGCTTGCTGATATGCAATCCAAAATGCAGGAGATGCTGGCACAGAACCAACAAATAATGTTGGCAATCGCGTCTATGTGCCAGCAGCAAGGCATTCAAGTCCAATCTCTACAATCTCAGTTAGCACAACAGGATGCACGTTTAACTCAGTTTGAGCAGATTCGAGATGAGGCGATAGCAGACCTCAACACCCTTGAATCCCCATCAGTAGAAGCTGAGGAGTTGGGAACTAGGGCAAAAATTCGCCGCCTTGTAGCTGACTTTGTTGTCGCTAAGGGGTTGGGCTATCAGGAAGTGTATGCGCGACTGTATCGAGAGTTCCGCGACAGATACAGAACAGATTTATACCAGAGAGCGAAGAACAATGGGAAAAAGAAACCGTTAGATATTGCTGAAGAGTTGGGTGTAGTTGAGCAGCTGTACGCTGTTGCTACAGACTTGTTTGTTGGCTGACAACTAGTAGTTGTCAAAGCCCCAACTCTTTCCTCACTCCCTGCCAAATATCCATTTGCAATTTAATTAACGGTTCTTCCAAACTTTTTGCCTGCTCGGTGCTACTGCCAGCAGGCAAATGTATGTTGAAGGTGTTTTGTTGATCGAGTTGATTGGGCTGACGCTTTGCGATCGCGTCCACGGTTTTTTGCAACGCCTCAATCCGCGACTTCTCCGCTTCCACCTGTTTAGCTTGTTGAGGTGTGGCGCTGCGCTGAGGTACTACAAACTCATTGAGTTGAGCCAAAGCATCTTTCCGCAGTGCCTCATAGTCTACAGGCTTAGGCGCTTCTAGGGGAGTGAGGGCAGGGAAAGCGCTACGACGGTCATACCCTTGAGCCATTGAATTGTAGGCAGCATTACGCCCCATCGATTCAATGTTGCCCCAACCCACCCCTAACTGGTTGAACACCTCCCCTTGGATAAACTCTTTAAGCTCACGTTGTTGACCTATCGGGAGGTTTTGAGCGAGTTCGAGTTTGGCTTGTTGACCCTCCTGTATTTGTTGAGCTGCCTGTCCAGCTAATTCATACTTTGACAACTGAGCTTCATACTTACCCCGTGCTTCCAGTGCCTGTCCAGCGCCTTTAATGGCAGCACTGGCTTCGGCATACCCTTTTAAGGCATCTAACCGAGCTTGGATTTGCTCCGTGCTTTTCCCTTCCGCGATCGCGGTAATCACCCGTTCTTTCGCTTCAGCAAGCCTAGACTTGTTCTCAGCCTCCATCATCCGGATACGGGATTTTTCCTGCTCCAGTACGGCTTCACGCTGCTTGATTTGCATTTCCAAAACTTTGCGCTCACCTTCCTGCTGCTGAGCCAGGGAGTTGAGTTTAATCGCTGCGATCGCGGCTGCTATGTCGCGCTGTTTCCGCTCACTATTGGTGGTTTGGGAAAGGATGCTGAGTTGTCCGGCGTAGGCGTCGTTACGAGCTTTATTAACTTCGTTACGTTTTTCGAGTGCCGATTTCTCTTTCTCAATTTGGGCTGTCATCTCCTGCTGTTTGGCTAACAGCACATCCATCACACCCCCATCTTTGGCCTGACGCTGACGGATGTCCTGCTCCTCACGGGCATTTTGATTGAGTTCAGCTTGGGCGGCGATTTGCTCGTTGAGGTTTTCCTCCTGATTTTGGTAGACGGTATCTTGTTGCTGCAAGTTAGATAAGGCTAAGCGGTGCTGCTCCACCTGTTCCGCTGTCACCTTTTGCGTGGCTTGCAGCCTGCGGAAGTTAATATTCTCCTCCGCGATCGCGCGTTGGTTAGCAAGTTTGTTACTTTGAAGTTCGATTTTCTGCCTATCCAGGGCTAGCTTTTTGGTGGCTTCCCCACGCTTTAAGTTATCCCGTTCAAAAGCTTGAGCCTTACCCAAAGCGTCTAACCGAGCTTGAGCGGAGACGGCTTGCAGTTGGGCACTTAGCCGTTCATCAGAGGCAAGTTTCCCAATCCCATCAAGCTGCTGTTCCAATCCCTGCACCCCAGCTTGGAGTAAGGTGTTACGAGACTCGGCTAGCTCCTGTTGGAGCTGCATCTTAGCGGTAATTTGGTCAATTTGGTTGAGCTGAGCTTTATAAGCTTGGTTTTGTGCTTCCACTTGGTTGGTGATGCGTTGCTGCTGCACTTCCAATTCATGAACTACCGCTTGCATTTTGAGCTGGAACGACTTCTCAATCTGCTCTCGCTCCAATGCTCGGAGCGCCCGCTGCTGGTCGATAAAGGTGTCGGAGTTTTCCCCAGCGCGTTTACGGAGGTCTTCTAACCGTTTTCGGGCTAGCACCTGCCGCTCGGCATTAATGGCTAATTCCTGTTTTAACGTTTCTTGCCCTGCCTCGAACTGAGTGCGCTGGAGGAGTTTTTCAGATAGCGCAATTTCCGCGATCGCCTCTTCATGCACTTTTACCCGACGATCCAGGGCGTAATCTTCCATTGATCGCTGTAACTGGAAGCGCTTAACGAGGCTATCCCGCTCTAACTTGTTAACCTCCCGCAACTGGTCTTGGTAAACATCACTCTTCACCCCAGCGCGTTTACCAATGTCAGCCAGTCGAGTGCGGGCAAGCTTGAGGCGCTCGTTGTTAATGGCTATTTCTTGCTTTAACGTTTCCTGCTGGGCTTGACCTTGGGTTTTGAGGAACAGTTGCTCAGCTGCTTGGATTTTCTCAATCGCCTCTTCATGTTTCTTCACCCTGCGGTCTAAGGCGTAGTCTTCCTTCGCCCTACGCTCTTGGAAGGCTTTAGCCTCAATGTCACGCTCTAGCGCCCGTACCTCCCGCGCTTGGTCTTTATAAACATCGCTATTTTCCCCACTGGCTTTACGAATTTCTTCCAAGCGTTGTAGGGCAAGCTTTAACCGCTCTTTGGAAATTTCCTGCTCCTTCTGAAGCGTGGCAATTTGCACCTCCCCTTGCGTCTTCATGAAGGTGGTTTCCGCGTGCTGGAGTTCCGCGATCGCGTCTTGGTGTACCTTGACTCGACGTTCTAAGGCATAGTCTTCCTTCTGGCGGCGAATTTGTAAGCGCTTGGTTACCCCGTCTGTTTCAAGCTGCTCCAGTTGCGCTTGGAGGTCTTTATAAGCGTCACTGGTTGTATCGCTCATATCAGCAAGACGTTTCTTGAGCCGTGCAACGTTTTCGTCGTTGATTTTGGCTTCCCGTTCAGCCGTCGCGATCGCGCCTTGCCCTTCAGTAAGTTTTTGCTGGTCAACAAGGGATTTAATTTTGGCAATTGCGCGTTCTTCTGTTTTTACCCTGCGATCGGTGTAGTAGTCAGCATCCGCCTGCCGTTTCTCATAGTTGGTTTTATCTAACGCCCGTTCTGCTGCCCTGCGGTCTTGCTGAGCCTTAAGGTACTGGGGGGACTCTGCGCCATACGCTTCCAATATCCGGGCTTCTGTGGCTTTGGCATTTTCCACCCGCAGTTTGTCAATTTCAGCTTGTTGTCTCAGTCGCTCTTTTTGAGCTTGCCCAGCCGTTTTCAACCCCTGAGATTCAGCCGCATTAATCTTCTCAATCCCCTCATTAATGACCGACACACGGCGATCCATGATGCCTTGGTCAACTTTCCCCGCCGCTTCGATGAGAGATTGTTGCTGCTCTGGGGTTAAGATACTGCCTTTAAATTTAAAATCTGGGGTGTCTACATCTATCTCTAAATCCCCAATTTCCTTTAATAATTTTTGCGCCAACTCCTGACTAATAGCCCCACTATCAAACGCCTGCATAATCCGTTCTTGGGCAGCATCGGCTTCTTGCTGCATTTTTTGCAAGTCTTCGGCGCTAGAAACATCCTTAGCGGTTTTGGCGTTATCTAAAAAGTCTTTAATTCCGGTTATTAATTGGTTGTTAACCCTCCTCTGCATGGTAGATGTGTTATTCATCCCCGTCTCAATATCTCCAAATAAGTCGTTATACCGAGCTTTTAAATCATCTGGAGAGTCCTTCATTAATTTCATCAAGTCCCCCTGCTGCGTCTTGAGGTTCTTGATGGTATTGTCACTGCTTAAGTTGGCGTTGTTTTCATCGATACGACCCGCGATCGCTTGGATGTTTTGTAGGTACTTCTCTTGCTTTTTAAGGTTCTCGTCTAACGCTGCACTTTCTTTATTTAAAGCGTCAACTTGTACTTGCAGCTGAGCTTTTCTCGCCTCTTTAATCTTAGGGTCTTCGAGTTGTTTAGTTAGCCGTTGTACCGCTTCGTCATTTAACTTAGTTTGCGCCTGTACCGCCTCTCTGTTAGCCTTGGTAACATCGTCAAACATCTTACTGTCTAACGCATTAGCTCCACGCTTTACTGCGTCTTCTTTGGCTTTATCCAGTAGCTTTTGAGCGTTATCGCTAGCCATCTTACCTTTAGCAGTCTGCCACTCCAGCTTTTTGCCGTCTAACAGCATCTTCTGGATAAATTCATCCTGTTTTTGGAACGCTTCAGTCATGGGACGCTCCATCATCTCTTGAGCGCCATCCTTGACCATTTTGAAGAAGCCATTTACTGTACCATCAAGGCTATTAATTTGTTCTTCAAGCTTTCCAAAGGTAATCGCGTTAGCCAGTTTCTTACCTGCGTCACCGACCTTTTTACCAAGTTCATCGATAGCTTTCCCAGCCTTACCACCTGTGAATAGGTTTAATACCCCTTTAATGGCATCTCCAGCCAATCTAAAAGGGAGGGTAATTAAGTTAGCCGCTGTGTTTAATAAAGGGAATACAACCGTATTTAAAAACCCTGTATATTTCTGGGTTTCATCGCGAGTTAGACCAATATACTTGAGTGTTTCGTGAAGCCAACCTTTATCTTTTTCAACAGGCTTAGCTGTCTCATCTTTAGTCTTACCCAGTTCCTCCCGCATTTTCTGGAGTTCTGTTGTGGTAGTGCTGACCTCCTTGCCCGTCTTGGAGAATTCAGACCCTACCCAACCCAGCATTTGCCCAATTTCCTTGAACACCATAAATGCAGTGATGGCAGCGCCAATGGCAACAACAATGGGGAGCAATGGTGCTAAGGCTGTCCATAAAGCTGAGATAGCACCAGTTAGAAAACTGGTTGCGCCGGCCGCCATCCCTAACCCTGGAGTAACGCCATTAATTAATAAACCGGGAAGGGTGTTCAAAAAACCTAGAAATCCCTTAGCTCCACCTTGAACCCCTTTCAGGGAGCCTGCAAATAACTCAGTGGCTTTTTTGCCAGCACCTAAAGCATTTGTATACCCCCCTTTAATTAAGTCAGGGATAGACGAGATAGCGGTCTTAGCAGCTTCAATGCTGGCTGTAAAATTCTGTTTACCCCCAGCCACAAGGTCAGTAAGGCTAAACTTACCCGCACCTTGGCGCATGGCTTTGAATTTTTCAGTGAAAGCGGCTAGCCCATCTGTCGCTGCACTTAATCCCTTAGCAAAAATATCAGTGAATTTTAAGGTGGATTGAATTGCCCCAGCATTAGATTTCATTGCCATTGTGTTTTTAAACATGGCAATGTTTTGTAAGTTAATTTCTCCAGTTAAAAAGGCATTTATCTTGCCTAATAACCCTCGTGCCTCGGTATTAACAACGGTAGCCGTTGTATTTTTGGCTTTTTCCTCAGTATTAATCTCTGTGGCGGTAGAACTTGCGGCTTCTGCGGTGGTGTCAACAGCCGTGGTAGCGGCATGAGCGGCTTTAACTTCAGTGTTAGCCGCTACTTGAGCCGTGTTTACCTCAACTACCCCATTCACCACTTCCAGGGTTTGCCACTCGTCATCATCAGCGAGGGAAACTGCCGCGTTAGCTGCTTTAACTTCGGTGTTAGCAGCCGTTGCAGTAGAGTTGGCTTCTACAGCTCCAGTAGCGTAGTCTATGGTGGTAACTGAGGTGTCGTCAGCAAGACTTACCGCTTTGTTTTGGGCGGTAACAACCGTATTTTCCACCGTGGCTTCAGTGGCTTTCTTGGTGGCAAAAGCTGTAGCGAGTTCTGCCTCTGCTTTGGTACTTTGAGCCAAGGCTGCCGCTTCAATGCTACGAGTTTCAGCAATCGTGGCAGCGTTATTTAATTCAATCGCCTTCGTTGCCGCCTTATTAGCTGTAACTTGTGCTGTTTGGGCGGCTTGTTGAGTTCCAATGGCTTTGGCATTAAGTAGGGCATTATTTCCCCCAGCTTCATCAGCGGCGGCTTTGGCGGCTGTTGCGACCGCAGCTTTCTCTGCGGCAACGGCTTCTAAATCTAAGGCGGCTTGAGTCGCTTGACTGGCTTTACTCCGTGCCAATACAGCCGCTTCTGAAAGTTTAGCCGAACTCACCTCAGCCGCCGCTGCCGCTTGGGAGGCACGGATACTAGCATTTTTATTAGCTAAGTCGGTGTTATGAGCCAGGTCTTTTGCCGCTTGGTTAGCTTTAGTAGCTTCTACCGTTTTTAAATCTGCGGCGGCTTGAGCTTGGGACGCTTTAGCACTTGCTTCATCAGCTAACGCACGCGATCGCGCAGATACTGCTGCCGCTTCATCAGCTTCAGCATTCAGTTTGGCATTCACTCCCCCAGCCGCTTCTGCCTCAGCTCTTAGTTCAGCGGCAACTGTTGCCGCTTGGTCAGCTTCGGCAGATAGGGTAACTGCGGTGGCTTTAAGTTTTTCCGCTTTTTCGGCTAACTTACTGGCAGCCACTTGGGCTGTGGTGGCTTTGCTACGAGCATCTTCCGCCTGTTTCCCTAATGCCGAAGCTTTAGCCGCCTCCTGTTGAGCCGCTACCACAGTGGTCATCACATTGGCACCTTGCTGCTGGATGCCAAATAACCGCATCAGTGCGCCGGCGTAGTCTTTTTGGTTGACCACCATATCCCGCAGGATTTTGCCCTCATTGAGCAGTTGCCCCGACCACAACAGGGAGGACACCCGTGCCATGAGATACATTTTCCCCAGGTTGAATAGCATCCCGGTGAAGGTACCCCCAACCTCGGTGAGCTTGTTCAATCCGATCGCGGTAAGTGCTGATGCGGCAATAAACTGCTTCATCGGCTCAGGCATATTCTTGAACCGTTCGAGCATGTTATTGAGGAAGTCGATAAAGGGGGTGAGCATGGGTAACATGCGCTGCCCAAACTCTTCCATAACACCCTTGAAGCCATTCATCAGCGCCTGAGCTTTCATCATGGTGCTTTCACGGCGCTTGTCAAACATCTTGTCCAGACTGTCGGCACCGGCTGCACTGACCTGCTCAATGGTTTTCCCCGCACCTTCGATATCCTGTACTAGGCTATAAAACGCCTGAAAGCTGTAATCATTGGCAAAGATTTTCCGCAGGCTTTGAATATTACCGCCAGCTTTTTTGTACAAATCTTGCAATACCGGGAGTAAGTCTTTCTGCTGGATGGTGAATTTGTCAATCCGTACCCCCAACTTGTCCAACTCATCTTGTGCAGGGCCGGAGAAGTTGGTGATGTCTTGTAGCAAATTTCCCAACCGAGTTGCCGCTTCCCCAGGGGGTCCCGTTTGGGTGAGCTTGGCGTAAATTCCCAAAGTTTGTTCCAAGGGAATATTTGCCGCTGAAGACGCACTGGATAGTTCCCCAATGGCACCGGTGAGGTTACCCATATCCAGCTGACCCACTTCGGTAGTAGCCGCAAACTGACCTAATACCTTCGCCGTGTCCCGCATGTTGATTTTCATGGGAGCCATTGCGTTGGTAACAGCATTAATGGCTTGGGCTTGGTCAATTTGTCCAGCAATAGCGGCTTTCCCGGTCGCCGTCATCAACATATTGGACTTGGCTAAGGTGTCGGCTCCAGCGGACATCGCGTAATAACTTGCCTGCGCGGCATCGGCATTACTAATGAGGTTCTTGAGTGGGCCACTGGTTAATACCTGCATATTGGCAAACAGCTTCCCAGTTCCCTCGCCGGCAGCGGTGCTTAGGGTTTGGAGGTACGCCAATTTGTCCTCAACTTGGGCAAATGCTGTAACCGTCACCTTGGCGAAATTCTTTGCCGCTTCAGCATTGGTGAGCAACCCTTCCCCCACAACACCAATTTGTACGGCAAGTTCTGCCATTGAGGTATCTACCCCCATTGCCTGGAAGGTTTCAAACCCCTCATTTAACCCCTTGAGGCGTAAATAGGCATCACGTATGGCAGTTGCCATGCCCGTAAACATCTTTACCTGTTCACGGAAATCTAGAAACTTAATAGTGAGTTGTGCAAGTTCCTTGACCGCCCCTTTTCCTACTGCGCTTAATGCAGTCGCGATCGTGCGGATGGTTTTGAGCTTGTCTCCAAATAGCATGGTTTTGACACCAAGCTTGTCAAACATCTCCGCCGCACTTTTGGCTTGGTCAATGAGTTCCGGTAGCTGTTCTTCGGCAAATTCTTTAGTCGCCTCCACGAGGCGATACATATCACCTGCAATGTCGGCAATTTTGACCCCAGTCCCCAAACTTCCTAGGGTTTTACTTAAGCCTAAAAATACACCGGCGGCGGCGCTACCTGCCGCACCCATACCACTTAACTTATCGGCAACATCGGCGGAAAAATCAGCAACACTTTTGAGTGAACCAATGAGCGGCTTGCTAACCGCGTTTAATACCGCAAAACCTTTACCAACTGCTGACTGGGCATCGTCAACGTCGTGCCACAGGTCACCCAAGGGACCAAGGACGGTATTAACAAAACTAACTTGCTTCCCCAACCCCAGAGCCGAGGCGGCTATTTTGACAAACCCTTGGTTGGTGATATCAGTGACTTTGGCAGAAGTAGTAAATGAGGACGCGATCGCGCCTGCCCCATCACCAACTGCGTCAAAGGTATCTTGACCTTTTCGGAGGGTACCTGTTAACCCTTTAAACGCTTTTTCAAATAACCCCGATTCATCTCTTAATTTGGCTAACTCTTCCTTACCTGAACCAACGCCATCTGCTAGGCGATCGAATCCATCAGACGCCGCATTAAGAATTTTGGAAAAGCCATCGTCTTTTCCTTGGAAGTTAAGGATTGCGTTGGTTTCAGCCATAAAAAAAATAAGAATAGAAAATTCGCCTACACGACCAAAGTGTGTAGGCGAATAATTACGTGAAATTAGGATTGCATCACAGCTATTACGGCATCTGCTATTGCACGATGCCCAGCATCAACAGGGTGAATCCCGTCACTGTGAAGCAGCGAAGTACCACCTCTACTCTCCATAAAGCTATACACATCCACATATTTAGTGGAGTATTGTGCCGCTATTGCTGCCGAAGCTTGACGAAATTGAGCGTACTCCGCATCAGAACCACCAGCAAGCGCCCCTGTTAGCGTCGCCCAAATGCCGGGGCGAACATAACTAGGCGATAAAACAAAGATGTCGTTTCGGCGCATACCGTAGGCTAAACGCCCTTCGACAATTTCGCCTAAATCATTTCGGAAGTTATCAACATTCATGCTGCCTGAATGCCAGCAGTCGTTAATACCACCCATGATAAAGAAGAGCCCAGCGTTGTTACCAAACGACGTAGAAGCACAGCGATCGCGGAAATTATTGGCAACAGTGGAATCTGATGGGTCGGAGTTTTGCAACGATGTCCCAGCCATTCCTGCATTAATTTCTGTTAATCCCAAGGCACTAGCGACCAAGGTAGACCAACGTTTTTGTGGGGTACTGGCATAATATCCCTCAGTGACACTATCACCCAGAAATATTGCTTTCCCCCGATCTAGAAAAAAGAGCGCGTTTTGGGGATAGACACATTCAGACCAACCGCCGCATTGTCAGTTGCATTAAGTGCCACCGTGCCATCTTTACCTACAAACAAGTAAGCCGTTTTCACAGCCCCACTGGCATCAGAGCAACTAATTGGCATATTCCAGCCCACATCAGGTCTGCAATCGGGAGGAAGCGTAAACAACACGATAGCACCAAGAGTCCCACTCTTAAGTGTTCCGGCAATCCGAATAAAATTGCCATCTAGACAATAAGCCAATTCAGGAAAATCAGCACCAGAGTTAACCCAACCTCCACCAATTGTGGTAACTTTTGTCCACTTGGCACTACCGGGCGCGATCGCGCTTTTGGCAATAGAGTCAAAACTTTTGGTGTCTGGATTCCAAGCGAGTAGGGTTTGATTTTGAAATTGTGTAGGGTCGGTTTTTGGGGTAATAGAGGAAGCTTTGATTGCCATTTTTCTAAGGTTTTAGAGAGATTTTTACAAGCCCAGGGTATTGCCTGATTCGTCGGTTAGAGCGTTTGTTCCATCACTCAATACCGCAGGTTGGTAGGAGTAGTTTTTGTACTGAGCTGACACCGGTTGGGTGTAATTAAAGCTACCCATCCAGCTTGAATTAGCTGCATCTCCAGCCCACAGGTTAATTAGGATTCTTTGAGGAATACTGGAAGTTTGCCCAAGGTACTCCCGCACCAATTGCCCATCCACGTACCACCTCAAGGAGTTAGGAAGCCACTCCAATGCGTAATTGTGAAAATCGGCAGTTGCGTCAAACGAGAGGGGTATGAACTCCTCGTGTGTTACGTCATTAATCCAAAAATTAGTGCGCAAGGTGTAGGGGTCAAGTCCTAGAATTTCCACGATGTCGTTTTCATCATGCTGCTGTCCGTCAGTTGACCCAGTGTAGGTGAAGAACGAAGACATCAATCCCGCACCTGGGGCAGCTTTCATATCAACGCTGTAATACCCATAAGGTTCAACCAGTTGCTCGGTACGATATTCCCCGCTACGGTACGGTTTTCCAGAAGCTGGATTATTCGTCAGAGTGAGGGTTGTAGTATCACCGGAGAAACTCACGGAGTCAGCAGTCCAACCAACATTAAAGGGACTGCCATTTGTCCAACCATCACTCTTTGTCCAGCCTGTCCAACCGCTAGAAGCGCCTGATACAGGGGCGGTATCAGACGCTACGCCTTTACCGTAATCTTGTTAGAGGTAATGGTCTGATTATCAATTACAGCTTTGAAGTAGTAATCCCCAGCACTGAATCCTAGGGCTGACAACGGTGCGCTGGAAGAGAAGTTTCCAGACGCATCTAGTGCCAAGTTGAAAGTGGCGAAGTTCACATCGCTACCATTAAACCACTGGTATGTGAATGACTTATTGGCATTAGCACTTCCACCGCCTGTTACTGCAAAGGTAACAACATCATTAGCGGCAAGTGAGGGATTTAGGGGTGACAATGTGGCCGTAATTGCAGGGGTATTGCTACCACCTGATGTACCACTTCCTCGATAGCCACGATGGAACCACACGTCAATCACGCCACTCTTAACAGAGCCATCGGCATTCATCACCGTTGTTGCGACTCCTGGCATCCCCAAGAAACTCACCACATAAGTAGTGCCGGGATAGGTTTCGTCGGGTGGTGCGATCGCGGCAAAGGGTGAGGCATTTTCACTGAACCGAGTGCGAGCAAAGTCAGCCTGCCCTAAATCCACCGTAAAAGTGGTTTGGGTGTAAGTCGCTCCAGCTCTGGTGACTTGAGTCACAACCCCATTAACCAATGTCTTGATGGGATTATTGGATTTGAACTGCGCCAAAATCGCGTCTGATACTTGCTGAGCGGTTTGGCGCGTATTTTGCAGGTCGGTAATAGCCGTAGTCTGCTGGGTGTTAACCGCGATCGCGCTATCAACGTCAGTTCTTAACCCTGCCAGTAGCCCATCTTGGGTATTATTTTTGGCCGTGTTGGCATCAACGTCTGTGCGAAGTCCAGCTAACAACCCATCTTGGGCGTTGTTCTTGGTTGTATTCGCATCAACGTCAGTACGCAACCCGGTGAGCAGCCCATCCTGCTGCGTATTCCGGGCAACGGCACCATCAACATCAGTTCTTAACCCTGCCAGTAAGGCATCTTGCTGCGTGTTCCGTGCGATCGCGCCATCAACGTCTGTTCTTAAGCCAGCAATTTGCGTATTTTGCTGGTTATTAGTAGCAATAGCACTGTTAACATCCGTTCGCAGCCCTGTTAGTAAGCCATCTTGCTGCGTATTTTTTGCCGTGTTCGCGTCAACGTCAGTACGAAGCCCTGTTAGTAGGCCATCTTGCTGCGTATTTTTTGCCGTCGCCGCATCTACATCGACCCGAAGTCTAGCTGTTGTGGTATCTAGCCCATCTAACCGAGTGGTTTGAGTCGCGTCTAACTGCTCGTTAGCCGTTAGACGGGTATTGAGACTGGAAATAGCGCCATCTTGCGCCGTATTAACCGCCTCAATTGCACCCAATCGGGTGTTTTGAGCTTGGTCTAGCTGCTCGTTACTGGTAAGGCGCGTTTGTAAGTCGGTAACATTGGTTTCAAGCGTGGAAACTCTGTCCCTAAAACTCTGCGCGATCGTGAGTTCAGTTTCCCCGGTGGTTGAGTTGACTTTGGTTGCCAACCAGCCATTTTCAAACGCCAGCCGGATGGTATTTCCAGTGGTGTAAATGGGAGGGGCAGAACCGAGGTCAGAGCTACGACCAAATGGCACGAAATCGGCGCTACCCCCACTGGGGTCGTCGATCATCAACCAAAAGGTATTTTCGCGATCGCTGTAAACCAGTAGCCCCGCTGCCATTTGTACAGAAAGAACTCTTGTAGGGGTACCGTTGTTGAAATAGTAAATTCCAGTATCGGGATTAGATGCCCCTTGGTCCCACAAAAACCAGCTATGCCAATCTGTAGCAGGGGCTGAAGTGTTAACGCCAGGGACAGATGATGGGGTTGGTGCGGTACTCCCTGCATACCTATCAGCTACCGTCCGCTTACTAACCCCTTCAATCGCCTGCTGTAACCTTTGTTCTGCTAGCGTGTCACCATTGATACGCGCTTGTGTTTCGGTATTTAATGCTGTATTCAGTGCCGCAACAGCCGCTTCTCTAGCCGCTGTTTGCTCCTGCACCGCTTTGGTGAGCTGACTGACAACCACCATCTCGTTGGCAGCCACACCCTCTTTTGCGATCGGGTTGGGTACCGTTGTAAAATCTAGGCTAACCCACGCCTTTTGCCGCCCGTCAAGTACCTGCGCCATAAATTCCGTAGTTTCGACAATACTCAAGCTCATGCTATGGGTTTTAGAATTGTTGAAGAGGGCGTTTCCTGAATGAGTAAAGATGCCTGAATGCCAGATCGAATCGGGAGTGCTGGATGCTGGGCACACACTTGACCCCAACGGGATTGCAGCAAAAAAACTAGGCGAAGAAATTAGAAATGAGCGTAAAAAACAAGGGTTATCTCAAGCGGAGTTAGCCCAAAGAGCAAGCAACGGTCTGTATTTTAAAGCCGTTTCGGAAATTGAGAGAGGGAAGCAGTGGCCCACGGTTCCTCAGCTTAAGGCGATCGCGCATGTCTTAGATGTAGATGTAAAACGTTGGCTTATTCTCTACACCTACTTTGTAGTGTTTGAAGGGTTTAACAAAACAGGAAAGTGCATAATAAAAGGCTCGCGCGAAATTGTTCGCACGAAGCCTATATGTTCTATGCAGGATGTTGTCGAAATTCAGTCCTACCTAAAGGATAATTACTACCCGCAGACTTGCAACTTGTTGGTGACGTTTTATAGCCTGTTGCGATCGGGTTGACATCGAATAGTTGTCAACCAACATTCCGATGGGGTGTCCCTAAAACAACGTCTTGCGATCGCGGCTGTAATCCGCCACCAATTACGACGCTACCGGGTAGAGGCGAGCTGTCGCTTAAAGGTGATAGGTAGAAAAAGTCGCCATGCCTGCTGTGATATGCTTTACCCCAATACTGTATTTCTTCACACTTAATCCGAAACCGTCCCCCCTTATAAAATCCAGAAATACCAAAATCTTTAGATTCAACTGTCACATAATTCGGCTTTCGCTCAACAATGTGGCATTTTTCGTAATAGACATACCATTCACCACCAACTGAGTAGCGTCTGCCTCGGTATAAAACATCTACGCGCTTAAGGTTTATTTGTTGTGCTAACGCCTTAGCCTCCTTTTCAAGTAATTGAGAAAGTCTAGATCTTAACTGAACGCCATACGCCACCGCGCCTGTTAGAGCATTTCGCATCTCGTCCGTAACTTCTTTTGCCGTCGTTATCTTTTCAACTGCGGCGTCAGTTATTTTTTGTGCCGCTTGTAATTGTTGTTGGATTTCAGTGTAGGTTGACATTGTGTTACCTCAAAAAAAAACAAATTGCGATCGCGTACTGCGTTTAGACTAGCAGCCGCGATCGGGTTGAGATTTTTCCCACAATTCAAGTACCGTGATCGCGTCTTTGATTTTCTCAAACCCAAACTTCCCCAGGACATGCACTAGCGGTTCTACAAAATCTTGGTTAAAGCCTTGTTCTCTTGCTAGCTGTAGTAGCTGGAATTCCACCAAACAGCGCTCGATAATTTGCAGCGCTATGTCGAGCTTGGGTGCGCAATCATTGAAGTCCGAAAACTCCTCTAGATGTTCGGTATTGTAGTAGACCTGCTTATCAGGCTTGAAGTAGTCAAACTCCTCAAACCCTTCTATTGGTACTAGCGAGAATAACCACTCAGCCTCTACACCCCTAACGTGGAACCAGAAATAATAATTGCCAATTGGGCCTTCAAAATCGTAATAAGACGATTGTCTTTGAATTGTTGCGCCTAACTGCTCTAAACGATTAATATCCATTTCGACTCGCGCTCCTTTTTGCTTTTGTTGCCGCGATCGCGTACTGCGTTTTTAGGCTAGCAGCCGCGATCACGATGACAACTATTAGTTGTTAATCGACTTTCGACTTTAGACGGGAATCAACAGAACTTGTGCTACCAGTCGTATATTGCCAGATTTTCTTACTCATATGTAACAACAATGTCTAAGTTGTCACACACCAGTGCTATTGTGTTTTTGGTATTTGTGTTGATTTCTTTTGCACCAAATAAATGTATTCGACGACCTCTATCAGGAAAATGCAACTGGTATGCTAAAACCTGTCCGACAGCGGATTTCCACTGACTAAAATGTTTTATTTCTATAACATCTGTTGCTGTCAAGATGTCGATACTACCGCTTGGCGTTGAAACCTCGGTTCTCCCTGCCAACTGAATTGCTAAACGTTTTTGCACTTTTTTCTCTGGTGATACATAACTGCGACGACCAACCAAGGGCGTATTTACTGTTTGATCGCTTAGCCACTTAGCTGTACGGTTTGCCAAAAACTGCTCAAATCTCCAGAACGCTTTTTTCTTGATTAATTCAGAAAACCCCATTTCGATTAAAACAGCGCTTTCAACAAGTAAAGCTGGCAGGGTTCCAAAAGTTTTCCACTTTAGCATTGTGTCAGAGACATTCATAAGTGCTAGTGGTATTGGTAAGCAACAATCAGTAGCGGTATCGATTATCTCAGATGGCGCTATTAGGCAATGATCGATTGCGCTTAAGATACTTGCCTTGCCCATCTCCATGCGTTCTGTGGCATAATCTAAACCAAAAGTCCGCATTTCTAGTACTGACATTTCTGGGTGAGACAAATCTAGAAAAATACACTGAAGGGTCAGCCAAGAGGCATAAACTTTTAACGGTTTGCCGATGAAGTCGATGCAAATTTGAACTAGATCCGAATCCTGTCCCCATTTATCCTCTTGTATGCACTCGTTGATGTAGTCCTTGATTTTGCTCTTATCAACAATAGATAAGTTGAGGTTTCCTACTTCTAGAACTTTAGGTTCTGTCATAATTGATTAGTCCTCTATGTTTGTGGTGGGCAGCGATCGCATCCCTGAGGTTGTCCAGACGCGCAGGGTGTGGTCGCAACAAATAGTTATTTCAGTAAATCCGCCAGTTCTCGTGGGCTTCTTTTACTAACGTCACAAAGATTAGCCCACTGTTCTAAGGTTAAACGGGGAGAATGTGTACTCCTTTCCCAGTTTGAGATTGTTTGATCTGTTACGCCAATTGCATTCCCTAACTCTCTTTGGGTCATCCCCAAAGACTCTCTAAGTCTAATCAACGGTGTATTTTCTACCTGTTCACTAGGTACTGGGAGTTTTGACTCTTTGTTTAAGGGTGGCTTGAACCACTCAATTAAGGCTTTTTCAATTCCAGCCAAAAGGGAAGTGTCGGAAACATCTATCCAGCAAAGTTTTGAGCAATTGTGCGCTATTAGCGCTGTTCGTTTGTGATGACTGCGCCAACGCATACGCATGTTTCCGGACTGCCCAACGTATAAAACTTGATCATCTTCTGATAGGGCTATATATATCCCTGAAGCAGATGGGAGGGATTTGCACCAAACAAAAGGAATAGAAGGAAGTTGAGAAACGTTTATCTGGCAAGGTTGTATCACTTCTTCCCTCCTTTGTGCATTGATTGTTCGATTGCTTCTCCGATCTCATCGAATGACCGCTCGAACAGCCGCATCAGTTCCTTGATGTTTGTGTAGCGGGGTTCATACTTCCCGGCCTCCCAGTCTCGAACGGTTGAGGCAGAAACCCCTGTTGCAGCACCCACTTGGGTTATTGTTAGTCCCAAACTTTCTCGTAGTTCTCTCATATTCATGTAATGACTCTTCTCCTAAATAATATCATTCCGCTTGCGATTCCGCACGGAATTCTGTAGAGTGGAAGAGTCAAATCAAAAGCGATCGCGCACAGCCTACAGAACTCACGCGATCGCTGCCCAAGTACATGGAGCATCTCAATTATGGACTGGTTTCGGTCTAGACAGAAATCCAGCAGTAACGAGCTGGGGGATTATCTACCCGATGGTGGAGAACAACAATACGAGCAAAGCGAAAGGATTCAAGCACCAACCCGAAAAATTGCAGAAAAAGAGTGTGACGCGATTGCAACGACATACGGTGGTACAGAGCCGAATGTTGAACGGGTTGATAAAGGTTTGTTCGATTGCAAATTTAAATTGTGGGGCTAAAAATGAGCGAAATACTTAAACGTGCATGGGGCAGTAACCCACCAACAATTTTCTCTATTAGTCAGCCTATGCCTGATTCTCCGGAGCTTCCGTTGACAGGTGGTGGGACTGCACGTATGCCTCTGCATCGCTACCTTGAGGATTTACAAAGGGATTTGAAGCGTCAAGTCGGAAAATACTACGCGTATGTCTGGGAGTTTTACGAATCAGGCGATGAGGCTGATATTTATACGCTTCAAACGTGGCAGGTGTGTACACCTAATGACAATGTTCATGAGGCCGTGGTGATTTTGTACTATGCCGCATTAAACCCTTATCTAACAATCAAGAAACACATGGGGGATGATTTAGCGCAAGAATACAAGGAACAACTTGAGCGCATTGAGATGCTTGAACACTTGATATCGCTTGACTAGACTGACAACTACTAGATGTCATCCAACAAAACCCCTCCCACAAAGAGGGGTTTTTCTATGCGGCAAAAAACACGGTGTTATTAGGGATAGCGATGTACTGTGTGGGGTTAGTAGCACCCAACAGCAATCGCACCTCCCCAATAGTGGAGATAGTGAGAAAAGCTGAAACAAGAGTACCGGTGGCGGATGACCCATAAATCGCAAATCGCGCCAATCGGTCTGGGCGAAACCCTGTAGGTAGGGTGCAAATTAGATCGCTGTTAACCAACGCGATCGCTTTAACCGCCGTCCCTGACAACTGCACTAACTTATCAGCAAACTTCCGATAGGCTACCGCTTCACCACCAGTTAACGTGCCCCAGTTAGAGGCATAGGTGACGGGCGTCCAAGCTGGGATGGTGAAGCCAAGCTTGGACTCAGAGATCGCGGCGTTACTTGCCACTTCAGTATCTGTAATTCCCGTCGTTGGGATATGAAACCCGTTGCTGTATTTTGCGGCATGGGTGTTAACCGCCCCCGCAGGTTCAAAACTGTTACTGTTTGCGATCGCGGCACTACCTAACCCTAAATTAGTTCGAGCGGCGACTTTATCCGGAACATCAGTTAGGTTTCCGCTTTTGCTCAAAACATCGGTAGATAAGCTATTGAGTTTATTTTTGTCAGTCGCACTCATCAACCCTGGCGCTAAGGGTGTAGCTAAGGGGTGGTTTGTAGATGATTCGTGAGACGTGATCGCGCTCGATGCAGCGCCAGCCGCATCAAAATCTGTGATTGCCTTAGTTGAGGCTGTACCCAACGATGCCGTTAGAGCGTATTGCGAATGTGGGTTCGTTTCAGCCTTGTGCGTCGTTATTGCGTTAGTTGCAGCACCAGCCGCGTCAAAATCGCCAATCGCCTTAGTCGAAGCGGTACCCAATGATGAGGCTAGGGCGTATTGGGTGTGGGGATTACCTTCAGCCTTGTGAGACGCGATCGCGCCTGTAACTTGCGATAAAACTGCAATCTCATTACTTTGTGTAGCAGGATTTGCTACAGGATTGGGAACACCTCGAAAATCAAGGCTCTCCATCACCCGTTCTCTACCTTCGTCATTCATCTACCAACCCCTTTCTAATTACGATCGCGTTCAATTGCCGAAACCCGTGCATCATTGTAATCAATCCGCAGCTCGTGGTAATCCAATTTGGCGTTGTGGGTATCGGCGGTTTTTTCCAAAGCGTTGATCTGAGTCTGCGCTTCTTTAAGACCCACCTCCGCGATCACAACGCGACTATTTAGCCCTTCCACAACCGCCAATACCCCTTGAATTTTGCGAATCAGCCAAGCCACCACGGCGTAGATGGTACCCGCGATTGAAAGTAAAGTAGGTAGGTCAATACCGCCAAATCCTTTTGGGGATTTAAGTTGTGCCATTACCCACCACAACAGGCGCTCTCCTAGCACAACCCCACAAATGGCAACCAAAAACCACAACCAAAGTCTAGGGTTCCCTTTGAGTTTTTGAATACGCTCCTCATTGTTCGGAGGACTGGGTTGCATCAATTTTTTCCTCCGCGCTTGGGACGTGATACTCAAAACAGGTGGCAGGGGATAAAACTACAACTTCCCCGCCGCGAAGCTCAGCTTGTCCGTCAATTTTATAGCCGTTAACCCATACACCATAACGCGATCGCGTGTCTTGGGTGGGTTTTTTCACAATCGCACCATCGTGAATCCATGCGGCTGACTTTTCTTCTCCCGCCACTTTGGGAATAATGGTACACGCGATTGCGCTGGTATAGGGGTCACTAACTCTGACGTTGCACTCTTTCTTCCTACCAATAATTAGATAGCCGCTCAGCTCAAATTTCTGTCCCTCTTCTGGAAAATCCCGGGATTTGAGAAGGATATAGGGTATTAGGGGCTTTGGTGCGGGTTGCTCTTTTACACGATTGAGCCTTACGCGGACGGTTTCTAGAAGCTCATCTCTGGTGTAAGGCTTAGTTAGATAGTCATCGGCACCTAGATTCATCCCTTTGCGGATGGCAGCTTTTTCCACAGCCGCTGAAATGAAAACAAAAGGTGTATTTTTGGTAGAGTCATTGAGGCGAATGCGTTCTAGTACGCGAAACCCTGAATCGCGATCGCCCATACGGACATCGCAAAGTATGAGGCTGGGTGTTTCGGCAAATGCCATGTACAACGCTTCTTCGGCAGACGCCGCAATCTTTACCGTGTAACCCTCTAGCTCCAGGGAGTCCTGGATGTTTTCACGAATGCTTTCTTCGTCATCTACGACTAATATGTAGTCGTTCATTGGACTGTTGAGAAATATTACTTCAAGCCTAACACAGGTCGTTGTTGGGCGAAATCCGTGAACTTGCGGATGTGCTTTTTTTTCTCAAGTGATACTTTTTTAGTATGTTTTGCCCATTCAGACGTGAAACTCTTTCTTAGTTATTCCCGCCACGATGAGGAAATAGCTCATAAATTAGCCAATTTCCTCAACAAGTACCATAATATCTGGTTTGACAAGCAAGACATTTTAGCAGGCGATGATTGGAGCTTAAAGATAAAACAAGGTATCAATCACTGCGATGTACTGTTATTCTTAGTCTCCCCAAATTCCCTAGGCTCCACGTATTGTGCTTACGAAGTTAAAGCGGCAATTCAGCAGAAGAAGACCGTTATCCCATTAATGCTGGAAAACACCCTACTCCCACCGCATTTAGCTAAGCTTCAATGGGTATTTTTAGAAGATTTTGAAACGGGGTTGTGTGAATTACTAGGCGCACTTTCCAATCGACCTGCACGGGCTTGGCTGTGGCAGATGCTATGCCTACTGGAAGCGATCGCGCTGGTTGTGGCGTTACTAATCTGACAACTATTAGTTGTCAAACATATGGTTGTAAAAATATTGGTGATTGAGGATGAGCCGGACATCCGGGAAAATTTAGAGGATATTTTAAAGGCTGAAAGTTTTGCTGTAATTACAGCAAAAGATGGTTATGAAGGTGTTGCCAAAGCGATCGCGGAACTACCTGACTTAATTTTGTGCGATCGCATGATGCGTCCTGGTGATGGTACTTACGTGTTGCGCACCATTCGTGGTAACAATACAACATCTCAAATCCCTTTCATCTTCCTGACGGCAATGGCGGCACACAATGATGTTCGAGAGGGGATGAATGAAGGGGCTGATGATTATCTTTCCAAGCCTTTCAGCCGATTTGATTTGTTAGCGGCTATTTACGCCCAGTTGGAAAAAGCCAAGTCTAGAGCGGCTGATACAAAGTCTAAAATCGCGGTTATTAGTGAGGCGCTTCGTACTCAGCTCAACCATATTTATGGCAACTTAGAGTTGTATCGTCAAGATAATCCCAACGTATTGCAAAATGAGGAGTTTTCTGACGCTTGGAATGCGACACTTTTGGTAACGGTTAAGTTGGAGAAGTTGATAGCAGCATTGGTGCCAAAAGCTCCCTACTGATAGCAAAACCCCACCTTGCGGCGGGGTTCTGTTGATTGACAACTGTTAGTTGTCAAGTCAGCGCAAGTAGAGCAAGAGTGAAGCCTTCCTCGTCTAAACTACGCTTCAGTTTGCACTCCAACTCAAACAACGCGATCGCGCCTCGTCTTAACCATTCCACATCTAAGGGTGCTACTTCCTGGCGCAGGTAATACAACCGCTTGGGATTACCAAGGTTGAGCCTCTGCGCTAACACCTCATCAGAAACAACACGGGCGGTTTTTACAGTTAGCCAGCGACGGAACATGGTTAACAACGCGGCATTGATTTTCAACGGATGTTCACCTCGTGCCAGAAGTTCAGAGGTTAGGGATAGTACTTCTGTGTGGTTGTGATACCGGATGGCATTGGCTAGCGCGATCGCGTTTTGGTTTAGATTGGGAACCAGTTCTTGCACCCAACTTAAGTGTGGATTACTACCCCCTCGAAGCAAGTGTCGAGAGAGCGACAATTTCTCTAGCTCACTGTGGATGCGGTAGGCATCCTCACCGATGGCCTCGGCTAAATAGTCGGCAACTGGATTAGATAGCCGCAACTCCAAATCAGTGGCTTCCTGCTGAATGTATCGGGACAATGCCCCAGCTTTCCAAATCGAAGGTAAGTTGTAATCCAACACTTTAGCCTTGGACTTTACCAACTTACCGACCTTGGTTCTGGCATCCAGCACTACCCGCAGAATCACAACACAATAATCTGGGACATCCACTAACTGCTTGATATAAGCCTCGTGGTCAGACTTTAAGTCTCCCTGCACTACCAGCACCTTAGTGGTACTACCGAATGGCATGGTATTGGCTTCAGAGACCACCTGCTCCAACTCCTCCACACCATAGCGATGGAAGTTGAAGGCTTGCCAGTTAGGGTCAAGTTTGCTCCTGTGTTCCGCCACTACGCGATCGCACTTGTAAGCATCGTTTCCGGTTAGCCAAATCAACATCAGAATACCCCCGACGATGCTAGGCGAAGTAGGCAGATTTCTAGCCAAATAGCTGGATTAGGGGAAAACTGAAGCTCTGATTCAGACTTCTGCAAACCCTTAAGCCCAGCTTCAATTTGTTCGTGTGAGCCGTATGGGAGCAACTTCTCCAGCAGGGTACGGTCAAGGCTACTGATTAGCGGAATTTTTGCCTTACTCCCTTCCCTCCCACACAAATCTAGGACGTACAAATCCCGATAGACCGCCAACAGGTCTTGTAGGATGGCTTGAGGGTCTAATCCTTGTTCTAGAACAGCATGAGACTCCATCATCAAAAGCCCCACATCCCCCGATAAAATCCCTTGCACCAATTTCCACAACTGTTCAGTAGATGCCTGTTTGAACAACGTCCGCACGTCGTCTGGCACTATGGGTTTACCCAACGCGGTCAACTGTTCTAAAGTTTGCAAGGCGTCTCGCATACCCCCTTTTGACAATGACGCGATCGCGGTGATTGCATCTTGGCTAATAACAATATTTTCCAACTGCGCGATCTCAGTAAGCCGATGCGCAATATCAGCCACACCAATGCGACCAAACCGGAGATGCAAGCATCGACTGATAATCGGTTCACTGAGTTTTTCTGGGTCTGTGGTACACAACAGGAACACCACACCTGCGGGGGGTTCCTCAAGCGTTTTCAGGAGTGACGCCTGCCCAGCCTTGCTGACAAAATGACACTCATCGAGTAGGAAAACACGATACCGTGCCTGCATCTTGGAAAACTGCGCAGACTCAATCAGCTTACGAATGTCATCCACGCCGTTGTTGCTGGCAGCGTCTAGCTCAAAAACGTCCAGAGAGTTACCCGACTCTATGGTTTTACAGTTACTACAAGCCCCACAAGGGGATACGGTAGGTTTATCATAGCTAAGGCAGTTTAGCGACTTTGCCAGTATCCGAGCGGTTGAGGTTTTCCCAGTTCCTCGACCGCCCTCTAATAAGTAGGCATTGGCTATGCGATCGCGTTCAATGGCGTTACCTAAGGTGGTCTGAATTAATGGCTGACCAATCAAGTCTGCAATTTTTGATGGGCGGTATTTAAGGTGAAATGGTATGTGCATCTTTTAGTACTCCGGTGGCGCGAAAGCTTGCCTGATATCTTCATCGTGCTGATCGGCTTGCAATTCTCGTTCAGCCGACGCGAAATCCTGATAAGCATCATCGTCTTGGGCTGCGTGTACAGATTGCTCAAAGCCCCCAAGATCTTCCCATCGACTATCTAAAGTCGGGTCATTTGGCATAATAAATTAACCCCTTTACGGGGTGATAGGCAGCGATCGCGTAAGTTTTTGCGGACAGGCGCGATCGCTTTTGCTTTATCCCTAAAAGTTAGGGCATACTCATATTGCAAATCATTTTTCAATTTTTGTCAATCAATTTTTGAAAACTAATTTACTATATAGGAGTACAAGTTTAAGGGATGGACATGGAAGCTTTACTAGCTAGCGCAGGTATCACAAGAGAGGCGTTAGCTGAATCGCTACAAATGAGCGAAACCACTATACGTAATTGGATAGGAGGTCGAACAGAGCCAACATTAACACCGAGTAAATACGAGACGCTTTTGACTTTGTTACGGTGTAGTCCTTCTCAGCTTTCTGAAGCGTGTCGAGAGTCTATGCTAAATCGACAAAAGGGTAGACCGGGAAGGCGCAGAAAAGCTTAGTCAGGTTTGAAGCAAATAAACAAATCGCCTCCTACCAGTCTGGACAACTTCAGGAAGCGATTGCTGTTCATCTCATCTAACAAAAAGAAGAACGAATGTCTAATTTATCAGTTTTCAACAAAGATGGACTCGAAATCATCATAGACAATGATACTGGGGAGAGTTTTTGCTCAGTATCTGGCTACGCTCGAATGAGTGGCAAGGATAAGTCTACAATTTCACGCCGCATGGGAACCGTTGCATCGACGCAATCTAAAACGGCTGAAATTCAAACAGTAAAAGGGTTAAGAACCGTTGCAATTGTTTCGGAGGATTTAATTTCAGAGTGGATAGTTGATGATAATCCTGTGATTGCCAAACAGCTTCTCAGGGCTGGGGTTCGAGTATATTTGCACAAAGCAGCTGGCTACAAGGTTAGCTCTGAAGCTATTCAGCCACAACCAAAAAGCCAAGCCGAGATATTTCTTTTGATTGCTCAGCAGATGGTGGAGCAGGAGCGTCTAACCAAAGAGTTGGAATCTCGTTTAACTCAATTCGAGCAAATTCGGGATGAAGCGATTGCGGATCTCAATACCCTCGAACCCCCGTCTGTGGAAGCGGAAGAACTTAGCACAAGAGCGAAAATCAGACGACGGGTCACAGACTTTGTTGTTGCAAAAGGGTTGGGGTATCAAGAAGCATATGCGCAGCTATATCGAGAGTTCCGCGATCGCTATCACACCGATTTGCGCCAGCGTGCGAAGAACAGTGGCAAGAAGAAGCCCTTGGATATTGCTGAAGATCTGGGTCTTGTAGAGGAATTGTACGCCGTAGCTGACGATTTGTTCGCCTGATAGTTTAGTCCAGTAAAAATATTTGTTCCAAGCGGGGTAACACCCCGTTTTTTTAGCTTTACGGCAAAGCAAATAACCAAATCCCGATCACGTCATCCTGAACCTGATGAGTATCACAAAACGTAACTTCAACGATATCCCCTTCTGTACCAACCATTTTGGCAGGGATAAAGCCCAAGCGTGCGCGATGGTCGCTTTGCGAACCGGCGAAGCCATCACCATTGATTTCCCAACAGTCCCCGATTTGAATTCGGGGATGTCCTACTTCTGTGGGGATTTGAAAAACCGTGTAAGTATATTGCTGGTTTTTAAACACTACCCCGTTTCGTAGAGGTACAAATACCCAAGTCATTAGAGGAAGGATTTCTCCTTCCTCATAAATTTCGTAGTACCCCGCACCTCCTGGGGGATTAAAACCAAGACTTGTGGGCATCGCAACTACATTGTTAAGGGTTGGTCAGATTCATCTGTAAGCGACTGTCCAGACTCATCCGAAATCGGTTCAGCTAACGTGTTTGTCCCTTCAGTGTGGGTTCCGTCAAGGAAGGTGATGAGAAAGTTAGTCCCAGTAGCATCGTAATAGATGTCGCCTACAATCTCACCGGCATTGGCTGACCAACCTACCGTAGCCCCTGCGGGTAGATTCTCAACCCCTTGCGTGGTTTGAATGGTACCAATTTTTGTTCCAATATTCATAACCGTGATACTAGATGCCTTGGTAATAGACCCCTTACCAACCCGCCCCGTATCAGAGGTATTGACAAAATTAGGGGTTGATACCGTCCCCCCAACTCCAGTTTGACTAACTGGCGCAACGGCACCACCAATGATACCCAAATTTTTCAAAGCGTAAGCGTTAATCGCCACCTTGGTTTCTGGCAGCGGGAAAGAGTTACGATCGCCTTCGCACTGCATGTCGATTTTTAAAGCCCAAATTTCCGACACATCGAAATACAGCACCGCTTTTTTCCCGGCACCTAGGTTATACGGGTTCTCACCATTCCACTTCCGCAAAACAGTGGTTTGGGTGGTATACCCTTTGGCATTGGTGATAAGGTCGAACCACTGTCCTCCCATTCCCGCTTGGTACTTCATGGTGAGGAATTTTAAGGGCTTCTGCCCCATGTTCATGATTTCTACTGCGATCGCGCGGGTTTCTTCACCAATACCAATGACATGTTCCTTAACGTTAGGGGCAACGTTAACCTTAAGTTCTGGATATGTGGCGGTTAGCATAATTTTTGTTGTGGCGTTTTTATTAAGTTTAGTCTGTAAGCGCTAGGATTAACGCGATCGCGTTTTCCGTTGTTGGCACTCCCAATTGAGCAGGGGTGACGTTGTGGGGGTTGTTTTTGTTGGTAATGTGGTTAAACACATCCACAAAACTTCCCGGCACTTCCGCGATACACCCTTCAACGGGGTCATGGGAAATCCGTGATACAACCGAGCCATCTAAATAATACCCAACCGCCACTTCATAAGTCCCGGCTACCAAACTACCTCCCACGATCCCATTTAGTGTTACCCCTGGCGGGTCAAACAAACAGTAGTCGCTACTGGGTGGTGTAGGCAATGCCGTAATCTCCGTCAATCCTGTCAAACTTGCAATTTGAGGAGACGTGATCGCGGGTACTGTAGCTCGATAAATCTTCCCCCCAAATCGAATAAACACCGCGAGTGTAATTAAATTAAAACTCCCTTTGGTGTTTCCCCCAATGGTAGGGTAGTCTGCTCGAATTGCTACGGGATAAGTGCAGGTCAGAGAAATGGCTTGGTTTGCCGTAACCGTCACACTTCCCCAACTCCCAACTTTAGAATATCCGGCAGCACAATCGACAATAGCCCGAACCGCTTCAGTCCCTGGTACTGTACTCCCTCTTAAAAATATCCCCCCATTCCCATCAACCGTAACTTTCTGCCCAGTTTTATTCGGCGCAATTCCGTACACTCGATGCCTAGCTTTGGTCGGAAAACTAAAGCGCTGCACCAGAGCACTACCTTCCAACACATCCACCCCACCCCCATTGTTGGGCACTACCCTCATGCGATCGCTGGAGTAGAACACGATATCCTTCCCCCCAGCAAACTCCCACAAGTCCCCAGCAAAGTTCCCAGCTTGGGCAAAAGGGTAAAGTATGATACTCAGTCGTGTTCCTTCTGTAACACGTCGCTGTACCTGTTCAGGGCGAAACTGCAAGTAGACCTCTACAAAATATGCCCAACCTACGGGTAAGTCCGTTCTAATGGTTAGTAAGCCTCTAACCCCATATTCCCAAATCCGGACAGCCCCCAATTCATCAATGGTCGTGCCGTTACTATCAGTGATAACTAATGCCCCAGTTGCTAAATTGACTATCCCCCTAGGACGCACCACTAACAACTGGTCGTAAAGTTGACTTCTAATTATCCCTTCTTGCCGAATTTCCACCCCAAACGTTGTCCCAGCGGGCATCGCCATTGAGCCATCATTGCGCCAATAAAGCTTAATGGGCATTACACTGCGTGACCCGTCCATTGGATATTTAGGCGGAGGTAGTACTGCATCTAACGCCACAGCCGTTACATCAGCGGCGCACCCACTACTTCCGTAAGGGTCAGTTACCGAACTAAGTAGCGGGTTACCTGCCATCCGCACCCACTTCTCTGTTGGGCGTCCTGATGGGGTTAAAATTTGCGTTCCATCTACCGGGCGATAGTCCCCTGGGTCGTAATAATAAAATGCGCCTTTATCAGAAATCAGGCGCACCATTCCTAAAAGTAAGTCGCTTCCCGTCGGCAACTGTGCCGAGGTGTTGACAGATGGTGCGACGGCAACATGAGCATCGCGACTTAAAACAATAGGGGTTAGCGTTCGCTCACTCACCCCAATCACGCGCCCATCTTGGTCTACCGCGTAAGCATAAACCTTCCACCCCGCTAATACCATGCCGTTGTGGCACAGCCAGTACCAATGAAAGTCTGTGGCCTCGGTTTTATTGGTAGAAGGAAAAGTAATTTGAATTGCCTGACTTGCGCTGTAGGTGACTTCTACAGTGTCAGACGCGATCGTAAATCCTGCCCGATTTTGTCCATATAGAGTTAGTTTTAAGCTTCCTGGCGCACTAAACTGACCCCCGCTGATAAGAGCGACGACACTTGGCACAAAATCTAACTTCGTTAATCCGTAGGCAAACTCACAAGGCATTACAGCATTCTCCACGCGATCGCGCCGGCATAACTTGTACCTTGAAAATCAAACGTAGCAATAGCGTGTCGTTTATCTTTCAACTCAGAAACGGGTATCCCACTCCCTGAAGCAGTCTTTACAACTGCGCCTTTACTTGGTTTGTCAACACTAATCCAGTTTTGTAGGTAATAATAAGTTGTAAAACGCCAGTCTGTTTGCTTATAAAAGTTTTGTAAATAATAATTATTCGCCATATAATAAAAGCCCAGTTCTCCCTGTAAAATTAACCCGTATTTTTTAGCTTTTGCGGTTAAAACTTTAATGTCGGTATCTGAAAATTTAAGTATCTCTTGATTAACATTAAACCAGTCATACTGAAAAAAAGGCATCCAAAAAACAGAATCAATACTTTCTAATTCATTTGACGTTATTGACTTAAGCTCAATACCTAAAGGAGAAAGAACATAGTCTTTTAAAAATTGTGAATTAAGTAGAGGATTTCCTGTGGCAGGGAGTGGTGTACCTAAAAATGTAGTTCCTGTTCCCGTGTAAATTTTCTTGCTTTTATCGGCACCAAGAGTTTTAAAAACACCTTGAAGAAACTCAATATTACCCTTAAACGTTTCTTTTATGTAAGCTGGATTATTAAAAAATAGTGTAGAGCTATCATCCCATATATTACCATCAAGCAGAAATACGGTATTATAACCAGTCGTTACAGGAACGGGACGTGATCGCGTCTTCCTTGTATTAACGCTACTGGTTACGCGTTGTGGTGGCGCGTCAATCGTCAGCTCTTTTTTTAGAGTGTCCGCGATCGTTTTTACTAACTGTTCTTTATCGCCCACGGAAGCTTCGGGTTGCGTTTACAGGTACCGATTTTAACTGTTTTTTTACGTCTGCCATTAATGCAGCATCGTTTTTCTTTAGCGATTCAGCAATATGTTTAATTAACTGGTCCTTGGTCACAAGTTAAAATTCCTTCTACTGGGTAAATTGGGGTCTAATATTTCCCCTAAGGGGTATCTATCTGGGATATATAACCGTTGCAGAGTTTGGCCTTTAGGTTTGCGTTCTGGTGCCGCAACAGGAGCCTTCCGACTTGAATACACCATTGGAGCAGCGCGTTCTATCCCTAAGTTAATATTACAATTTCTGCCTAATAAAATAGGCGCTCCTCCTTTAGAATCTATCAACACTTCTCTGGAAATGCTTAGTATTCGTCGGGGTCTAACGGTATTGCAAGCGACATACGTTAAAGTGTCGCCGGCTTTCATGTTGAGGTTGAAATCAATACTAAAACTATCTTTTGTTCCCCCTGTAAGGTTTTGAATTGTGAGATCTGTTTGTGCAGCGGTTAGTGCTTGACTAAGAGTTGTGGCGAATGGATAACTTAAACTCCCTCCTTCCACTCTGGCATCCGGGTTAATCCCCCCACTGCTGAGATAATGCTCAATTTGATTTTGCGCCGTGGGACTACTTTTATTGCTACTGCCGTTATCCGCTTCTGGTTCCACCTTGTCCCATAAGGTGCGGCGTAAATGGGTGGGTGGCCTACCGTAGTTCTTTTCCCCAGTACTCATAGCTAACGAGTTGGCAAACTGGGCATCGCCTGATGAGTAGTCTCTTTGAGTGACGATGTAGGAATCCTGCTCGTCTAACAGGGGTTGTGAGACTTGGAGGGAAGGATTAGGGATATTAAAGTTATCAGTGCGTGTGTTAACGCTGGGGAGTACCGTCACCCACTCCTCGTGATACCGTTCTTGACCCCGTGTTAACGGTTGCCGCAATTCATCCGGTGGGGAATTTTCCGGGTCGGGTCTGGCGCTGAAGGCATTTTCCCTAGTGGTTTTTCTCACTACAAAAAACTCTTCCACCCAACTGGGGTCTTCGACTTGCGCGTATTGAGATGTGCCGTTGGGAAGGCAAATTTTATAGGTCTCCACCGGACGGGGTGGCATGTCGTTGTAGTAGTCGCGCTTGGCTTCTAGGTAGTAGCGCTCGGCACCAAGATTGGGAATCCACTGAAAGTAATGACAGTTTAATACCGCCCCTTCAATGCTGTCTTTGGGGTCTAGCTTGGTTGTTTCTAAGCTGGTACTCTCCACCTTATAACGCCCCAATATTTCCCCAACCAAGTCCCAACCCAAGTAATATCCTGTATCGCGAGACACGCTAAACGCCCCATCCATGTCCCAGAAATGTTTTTTAGTCCACTGTTCTACGGGTTGCCAGCACCCCGGTGCCACCCCACCGCGATCGTCGATGGCGTCTGTTTGAGTTGCACCGACCAGCCTACCCCCGTCAGTAAACATGTTCTTGCCATAAAACACAAACCCGTACTTTTTGTATGAACTCTCAACAGGTTGGTCATCTTCAGTAATTTCAATTTCCTGTTCTTTAGTGGGGCCGGAGTTATCAAAGGTTAGGGAAATATCTTTTAATGCCCCAGTGCCAGCAGGGGGAATGCTGGGGTCATCCACAGGTTTTGGTACAACTTTTCTCACTGGAACATGAGCTTTCCATCGAGGTTGTTGATATTCAGAATTGGCGGTTGTATCTTCCTTGTCTACCGCTTCAGGTGGTTCGCTAAACTTCCCTTCTAGCTTTCGCTTCGGGTCGTAGGTTGCTACCCACGGGTAGATTGAAGTGTTTTCATGTGAAGGTTGAAGGTTGAAGGTTGAAGGTTGAAAGCTATCAATTGTTTCACGTTCTACCAAATCGGGATGTTGAAAAGCATTCCCTACCCCTAAGTTACGTCGCTTTCGACCTGCTACAGAGGTGGAGATATCGGATTTAATTTGCCAAGTGTCTAAATGATGATGTGCTACCCCATAAAACGATCGCGCACTCACCGATCCAAAGTTGGAGTAGTCCAAAAAGCAGCCAAACATCCTTACCTGCTGTTGCGCCAAGTTCATGAAGTTCCCTGATTCATTTCCTTCAGCTGCGATCGGAACTTTCATAAACGGCCCACTGAACGCATCACCAACCTTAGCGGCTAATGCCTGCACACTGGTGTAGGTAGGGGTGGCTTTTTTCTGTGCTCCATCAGGTATCTGTCCAGCACAATTGGGGTCTAATTCCAACGCTGGACTTTGGGTGCTTACCGTACCCCCACCTTTTAGGGGTACGTCAAAGTCGTAATTCTCATGCCGCCCCCCTAACCCCACCTGTACCGATATCTCATGAATCCCGTTGGAACTTTCGGTGAAGCTCAGGGATGACACCCGAAATCCAATCCCAAATGCGCTAAACTCAGCCCCTTCACATAGCAAAGAGACTACGCGATCGCGCATCCCAGCCCAAGTGGTGAAATTCAAGCTTCCCGACGGATGTCCCTCGAAGTTATCCGTCCAGCTAAAACTCCCTTGAATGGGAAGTTGGTAAAAGATTGCAGGGTAAGGCGGTGCGAGGTAGTCTGTCCTAATGCTTTCTGCCCCAGAGGCTACCACCAAGTCTCCAGCTTCCACCCCAGGTGATAAAGCGATTTGAATTTCGCCCGACGGTAACACTAAATATTCCCCAGGTTGAGGCGTGGGGTTGGGCGATTGGATATAGGTGGTTCCGGCAATTGTGACTTGCTCCGGCACCACACCTAAATTCACTACAGCGGTGTTGTTGGTTGGGGTTGGTAGAGGCGCGATAACACTGTCTTGGAAGTCGCCAATTAGGGTGATAAGAGGCATTTTGGAATTGACAACTGTTAGTTGTCAGTAGAAAAGTTTGGCGCGATCTGCTGCAAGCAACAGATCGCCTGTTGAATCGTGTTGAATCGAGTTGTGAAAAGCAGAGCGGAGACGAAACGAGGTGCGCGGAGCGGAGTTGTTTTTTAATATTAAGCGATCGCGCAGAACTTAATCTACGCGATCGCCTGTTGTGATGAGTTGTGGTAAAGAGTGATGAAAAGAGCCGAGAAGATCAGAGCAGTGCCGAGTAGTGTTGTTTCCTAATATTAAGCGATCGCGCAGAACTTAATCTACGCGATCGCCTGTTGAGATGCGTTGGGGCGAGTCGAGTGGAGGCGAGGGGACGTGATGCGAGGAGAACAGGGTAGCGAGGAGTCGAGTGGAGATGTCTCTTAATATTAAGAGATCGCGCCTATAATTGCGTTTTGATATATTTGTCCCAAATTAATCTTAATGCTGATTTCCACCCCATTAGGTAGTAATGATTCCACCAATCGCAAAAAGCGTGTGTTGAAAATCGCTCCTCTAGCATGAATTCGGGAAAGCTGCCGTTTTGAATCGCGGTAAAATCTTGGTATGTCATCCCAACAACATCATCAAAAGCATCTTTAAAGCCTTTAGCGTGAGGTTCTCCCAGCTTTTCTAGCGCTAACCGCGCCATAAAATTACCAGAATCTTTAAATTCCTGTCGTGTCACAGCAAAAAGAATAGCAGACTGACAAACTCCTGAGATATTAATATACTCTTTGTGTTTCTGGAGCCATCCTTTAACATCTGGTGAAATAGTTATAGTTATTCGCGTTGAATTCATGAACTTCCGTTGCTTAATAGTAAGCGATCACGTAGCTTCAACCCTACGGGATCGCTTCTGTTGAGATGAGATGAGTGGAGTAGAGCAGAGGAGAGCTGTACTGAGATGAAATGAGATGGGCTGTGCCGAGACGAAAAGACCCGAACAGTGACGAGTAGTGGCAAGTTGGGCTGGACTGAACCACTATTTTACATCAATCAACTCTCGAATCGCGTGCTTTGCATACTCCAACCCAGTACTGCGAGTTTTCTGCCCTTGTAGTTCCAACTTCTCATTCACATCTTCGGTGAGGATAAACGCCTGAACCCCTAACTTAAGAGAGGCTGTCATATAGGACTTAAACTCTTTCTCATCTAACTTTGTCGTGTCAATGGTACTTAGCTCTACCTCCCAGTGGTTTGTCTCCGACTGAATGCGTTTCTGGCGCTTAGTGGTGACACTCTTGGCAACATCAGCTAATAGCGGTCTATACCCTTCATTTGGGATGGAAACAAACAACATCTGGTAGTCTCGTCGCACTATTCCCAGCGCTCGATACAAATTATTTCTAAACTTGTATTGAACGTTACCTTTTAGTAATCGACTCATCTCCTCGAATGTCGCATCTTTACCCGAATCCGCACAGTCTTTGAGGTATTTAATTAAGGTGCTTGTTTCGTAGGAAAGCTTCTTCACGCGACCTCCTAGTTTTGACCAAAAGGATTAAAGTCCTCAGATTTGCTTTTCATCTGTTGATTGAGTAAGAATCTAGCCGTTTCGATCAAGATGCGCTTCTTGTCTGCGGTCGAAAGCAATCCCTCGATATCGGTCTCGTTTCTCCATGTTCGGTGACTATAGCTATCCACAAAATTGTACTGATTCTCATTCATGCGATCGCGTCCTCCTCAATTTCTTTCCACTGAAGGTCTAACACCTTAAACCTGCCAAACGTACCGTTATTCCTGACACGGAACGTCCCCACACCAATAAGCTGACCAGCCTGCTTGAGGTGATAAAGGAACACCTCTTGGGTAATCGTTTCATCAAAGATATAAAACGTTACCAACGCTTCCCAACCAGGCTTAATGAAGGGATAACATTTGAGTACGCGTTTACCTGACCCCCGTACTCCATCAGCAGGAACGTGCATCCAGTTGCCAGCAACATCATTCTTGTAGATACCAAGCGGAATGTCATCTACCACCAAAACCCCAGCCTCAAAGTGTTTGGTATAAGTAGATTTACCTTTTCCCGGAATTTGCAAACCTAAAAACTTTGCCGCTTCAGCAATGCAGTTTTTAAACGCCAACGCTGGAATTACTACCTCACCCTCCTCGGTGGTATGTAAACGCTCCTTCCAAGTTCGCTTTTCGTAGTCATCCGCCAACTCTTTATTGAGCTTTGGTGTGTTGTGAAACCGAGATTGGGAGTAAGGCGACACACCCTTGAGCTTTACTATTGCAAGCTTGGTCATATTTTCTAAGAAATCTATAGATATATGATACGTAAAAACCTAGGATTTGCACCTAGGTTTTGTCGAGTTGAGTTGAGATGTGGAGTGATGAGTGGTGTAGTTTCTAAATGTTAAGCGATCTCCTTCGAGCAAAGTCAAAGAAGATCGTTTTTGTTGAGATGAGAAGAAAAGAGGGGAGTTGGGACGAACCGACATGTGCCGAATCGTGGCGAGAGGGGGCGTCTTTTAATATTAAGCGATCACGCTGAAATTAATCTACGCGATCGCTTTGACGTTGTTTGACAACTAATAGTTGTCATTTGAGAAATCATCGCATCTCAACTTTGGGCAAACGATATAATATCGGTGAATTATGGTATCTTCATGCCTTTCAGCAGAGTTTTCATACAGGTTGGTGGTACGCTAACCACAATTTATACCGCAGCAACAGCAGAGGAAAACATTTTCTCACTGCTATTAAACTGTGACGTGGATTCCAATGTGTACCTGTACCGCTTGAACGGGACAACGTCCACGCTGCTAGCCTTTGTCCGTCTATTCGCAGGGGTTCCACAAAAGCAGCCTCATAAAATTATTATGAATGCTGCCGAATCATTGCAGGCTAAAGCAATGGATCGCGTCAGTGCCGACTGGCAGACTCTACCAGATTGGCAAACCAACCCCAACTGGCATAATCCAGAAGAATCGCTGCCTTTAGAATTGAACGTTAATATCGATATTTCTATTTTGACGAAATAATGACCACAGCGTTTACCGTTGACACAGTTACTGCCTTAAAAGCATTGAATGTCCTAGCATTACCAACCAATGCCAGGATGACGGTGGTGACGCCTGGTACAGGACTACCACCTTGCTGGTACACCCTTATCCCTTCTACATTGACTGAACTTCAGCCTCTAATTGTTCGACCAAATGCCTACACTACAAGGTTATGGGTAGCTCAAGCGGGTGCTTTTGGTGTATTTACTTATGCACCCAACGTGGTACCTCCATTTGTTGGGTATTTTTGGGTTAACTCTGGGGTAAGCCCTAGAACAATTTTTGTCTCGACGGGTACCAGTAGCACTTCAGATTGGAAGCAAATTTAATGTCAGCGATCGCCAGTTATTCCGTCTCAAATTTATCGGCACTGAGGCAAAGAGCAAGCCTGCCGAATAACGCCAATATGATTGTGGCAAGACCCTACAACTTGTTTGCTGTTCCGCCAACTAATCATGTTTGGGTGTCTTCCTCGCTCGCAGAATTCTCAGTTAACGTAATGACAGGAACAGACACCTCAAGACGATGGATTGCGATGGGCGGGACGCCAGCAGTGGGTTACCAGCCACCATCGGGAGGTGCTTTTTTAATTGGAATGATTGCGATAGATGCGGTATCGCAATCGGTTTACCTGTCCGTTAACAATGCGGGAACGTCTTCCGACTGGATAAATATTACAGGCAATGGCGCAGGGACGGGATTATAATTCGTAGTTCGTAATTCGTAATTCGTAATTCGTAATTCGTAATTCGTAGTTGATAATGCTATTAGGAACATCGGTTGGTAGAACCACTCCAGAAAACTTTGACAAATATCAAATCGTCACACCCCACAATGCATTTAAGATTATGCACATTGTGGAGTTTGAGAACGAATGGAAGTGGGAACTGCCCGATCGCTTTGTTAATTTATGCGAGACGTGGGGCAAAAAACCTAGGGGACATTGCCTGCTGTGGCACCGAAATCTTCCCGACTGGGTGCTTCAGTCGGATGACATTGAGGGCGTTCTAAAGAACTTTGTACAAACGCTGGTATCGCGATATCCCCGTGTTTACGCTTGGGATGTAGTGAACGAACCGATGGCAGATAATGGTGATTTTAGATTTTCACCCATTACCCCTTATATAGAAAAAGCTTTCCACTGGGCGCATGAGGCAAACCCCGACGCGCAGTTATTTGTTAATGACTACAGACCCACATTGACTCACAAGTGGGATAGTCTTCTTAGTTGGTGTCAAGAGGCTAAAGATAGAGGTGTTCCTATTCATGGAATAGGCGTTCAGCATCATCACCGACTGCGTAAGGTTTTGGTGGAAGGGGTGCTGGGTTGGAAACAGTCACGCGCGATCGCGAAGAAAATTGTTGAAGCCGGATTTATCTGTGAATTCACAGAAAATTCTGTTGTGGATGAGGGATTGCCGATTCCCAATGCTGAGCAACTCACTCAGAACTTTTACCGCTCTTTGGAAAACATCGCTAGGGATGAAGGCGTCTCCTCTTTCACTTACTGGCGTGGTCATCTAGACTGACAATTTCTTCTTCGTCCCATTCCAGTCCTCGGTGGAATAGATTAGACTCATGAACCCATTCAAAACATCTGGGGTCATGGATATTTTGCACCTTGTACCATCGCCCTTTCCTTAAACGTCGATAAGCGAGGTAATCAGCCGCGACTATCTCGATCGCGCCCAAAACAAATCTAGCAATCCACGATATTCCTTGGTTTCCAATACAAAGTAATCGTTCTTGGGTAAAGCTTTTGGTGTCCATAATTTATAGCCTGTTCGCTCCCTGACTTCTACATATCGCCACGTTCCACCTCTAAACCTTCGATATCGCTCATGCTCAGCGAAGGTCATATCAATCAGTCTGATGATTTTGTGAATGATTTCTGGCATGTTTTAGCGTTGTCGCAACCGCCTCAATTTTTCCACTCTAGCGCGTCGTGAAGCCCGTTTAGCAGCAGGTGGATTGGGGACGAACTGTCGTCCGACGCGCATACCAGATCGCTTAGCTCGATTGGTTGCGGCTTTTTGAGCTGGGGAGAGACGTCGCCATGCGCGATCTGGAAGATATCTCTCGCCCGTCAGCAAGCTGGGTCTGCCAGAGTTAGTGCGCCATTTTTCCCTTGTCCAGCGTTTGAGACTTTTCTGATGACCTCGCAATCCTCCTTTCATATACCCGCCCCCAGATTGCCTGTACCGAATTGCAACCAGTTGAGCTTTGCGAGCAGACCATTGTCCTGGGCGTCCTCCACTGCTGCTATTGAGGACGCTTTGTTTTATGTGATCGCGTAACCTTGGCTTGGTATACACACTCACCGTCGCATCCTCCGTCTCAGTGCCGACACTCGTTTCTGAGAAGTCGTGGGTTTGTTCTGAGGCCAGAGTACTCGACGTGCCCAGTAATTTTTGCTCAATTTATTGTCTTTAGTCAGCCGCCCAGATCTATCCCTAATCCCAGCCGATCGCGTTAGATAATTTCGTTTAGCACTGGGAGAGTAGTTGTGCCTGAACCCCCGTGCCCCGAAGCGCAACAGCGCGATCGTGTTACCTTGTTTGGCTAGTACTTCCCGTTTGTATTTGGGGTGACTGATGGTGCGGGGTTTGTTGAAACCTGGAAATACCCGCCCACGATAGCGAACTCTCCCTCCGCCTAATCGTTGAACACGAGATGTGTCAGGCATTGGCGAGTCGCTCCACTTCTTTTCTAAGTTCAGCTACCTCAGCCAAAGCAGCACCAACGTTTTCGCCTTGGAGGAGATGAGTTACGCGATCGCACCTGTCCATTAACGCGCTATACAAGGCATCTTTTTGGGTTTCCCCGAAGACTTCAATTTCCCAGCAGTGCTGCCACTTCCGCTTCACAGATCGCGCACCCAACAACGCATTGCGATTCCCTTCAGTCTCCAAGCTTGGCGGCAATTCCTCCTCACCTATCCCAAGGTGGTCTTCTGCCCACTGGATGACATCTCGACATCGCATGGGGAACCCTTCGGGCAGGTCTATCATGTCGCCAAAAATCCAGCAAAATACTACCCAGTCGAATGAGCTCCACTCACCCCAGTAGATGGGATTTCCGTATTTTTTGGGGCTACAAAACTCCAAGATATCGGCAGCGATCATATCCCTAGTTTTCCACCGCAAGATATCCTGACGAACACTGGGAGAAACATCGGGATTGCCAGGATTAACGCCGATATGCTTGGACGGTAAGCTTGGAATAACGCTTGCCTTTACCCAATCGTTAGCCTTGGATAAATCACATTCATCGTTGCAGGCGTAGTACTCACGACCATCGTCACAAACAATCCCGATACTGATTAGGTCGATTGTTCGCCTTCTGCTATCTTCAATAAATTCGGCGTCTATAAAATATAACGGCTGTTCTGGGAAAGGATTAGTCATTATGTTCTAAACCTAATTCATACCAATATTTATTTTCGCTGTTGACTTCACCGCCGCAATTAGCACATTTCCAGCGTTTTCCTGCTACCTTTTCAGGGCGCAAGTCGATACTAAAGTCATGACGACCACACCCATCAAGTATTGCACCGTTCTGTTTAACACGCGCCCACGTTTGCTGAATATCCCTTGATGGGACTCCACTAATTTCACTGAGTTTTTGAGCAATATTATCAATTTCACTCACGCGATCGCGCCTCCTAAGCTTCAAATGGTTCTATGGTAGAGGAGGATTGAAAGTTACGAATAAACTCAATAATGCGTTCATGCTTTTGAGAGATAGTTGCTCCTCCAGTTTGCTTGAGCCACTCCCCTTCGTATTCGGGCAACTCTACAATTTTCTCGGATATAGGGATTGAATAGTCAATTCGCCCTTGGGGCAATTCAATAACTAATGCGATCGCGTCTGAGTCATACAAGTCTTTTTGCCATCCAACCCGATAACCATTGTCATGCAGTATCACTGCCAACATTTGAATTATCAGGTTCTGGTCGTGACGATTAACGTCTTCCCTTGTGTACCAAACTAGCTCGAAGTCGTTAGGGGCTGAACCAATCCAGTATCCTTTGTACTGAATTCTTTCTGGAAGCCCTTTCCCTGGAGATGAGGAATTATGTCCACACCTCTCCCATTGATAAAAATTATCTTCTTCCTCTTCAGTCATGCGATCGCTCCTTTATTGACTCAGGTCACTCCAGAAAGCTGTGTAAATCCTCCGATCACGCACAACAATGCAGCACTTGTAGTGTTTGGTAGCAAATGCTGATTGTCAAAGAAAAACGCCAACAAAAGCAAAAGCGCACTAATATTAAATACCAAAAAAAGAAATAGTCTCATGCGATCGCGTTTATTTTGCTTCCTGCCAATTGTACTTGTTTAATCGAATCCAGTTGTTTTGCTGTGCTAGGATTTCTGCATACTCGATTGCCTCACTTATGCGTTCTGGACTGTAAATTTTTGTTTCTACAGGTATGACATTACCGTTGTCGTATCGATGGAGAATAACCGGATCGTCTGAGTTTTTTGACGGTTGAATTAATATTCCAGCAACGTACATAAGCCAAAAAGTAATTATAGTGTGCGATCGCGTCTACTAAAGTTCTTTGCTGGGTTTCTTGTTGTCAACAAGCAATTAAAATTTTCTTCTTTAACCCAAACACCAAATACGTTTTCAGGCAAGGGCGTATCCAACCAAACGTAAACGGCAGCTGAGTTCGATTGGTTTTTACCAATCTTTGGTGGTATAACGTTTGACACCCGTCCGGTTGTCCCCGTGGGAATGCAAATAGATGCCAGCTTCGTACCACCCTCTATTTGTCTTTCTATGGAATAAGGTTTTACAAAAACCACTTTTTTTGAGTGTTCTTCACTACTCAAGCGTCACCCTCCAAAATTCCAAATATCCCTATCCTTCTCTAAAAACTCTAACCCAAACCCTTGGGTGTAATATTGTCTATTTTTGGGAACAACTTCTGTGCGGGTTGGGCAATAAATGTAGCCTTGACTCAACGTACCCGTGCCACTGTCAACGTGGAGGATGCCTCGACGAATCCGAAACCCACGTAACATATCTTCTCTGTCAATGCGACGGTGGTAGTCGTAACAGGTAAGGATAACTTGTTGGTTCGTGGATGGGGGCTTGGCAAGCTCTGTCATCATAATCAGAGCCTTTTCCCGTGGGTCTTTAATCGACGCCTTGAATGTTAAACGCTGCGTCCCCACCTGTACCCGCACTCCCCCAAAATAATCCACGAACACATTCCGATCGCCTTGCACCGGCGTCTGATAGTCTTCGCGATCGCACCGCAACACAATTTGGGTGTCACCCACAAACAAATCCTCCAACCCATGCGATCGCCAAAATTGCCCAAAGTCTGGGGGACACAAGAATACGAGTTTTGGCTTGAAGAGATTTCCCATACGCGATCACTAAATGACAACTATCAGTTGTCATGGGTAGTTTTGCTGAGCTGCTTGGTCACCAGTTGGTGCAGGCGACGCTCGAAGACTCGCTACCGCTTCGCTATCATTTTGTTGCTGTCCCGCCTGTTGCTGCATCTGCTGCATTTCTACAGCCTTTTGAATTGCTACCAACCGTTCCTCTTCAGTTTGATTAGGCAGTCCCAGTAAGTCACGCAACATATTAGCTACGCTATTATCTAGCGGCAGTGCCCCTGCCCCAACAGCGGTAAGAATATTTTGAATCTTCATCGAAGCTTGGCTGGGGTCGTTGGTCTTCTCTACATCAAACTTACCCCACCCCTGCTTAGGCTTCAATGCAAAATTTCTAAACAATAATGGTTTAACAACCTTTTCCAGAATCTGATCGCGCACCTGTTTCACGATCGCGCTAATCTGACTATCCAAGTTAATACTTTGTAAAGACGCCACGCCACTATAACCAAACCCACCCCCAACACCTTCATTTGCTACAAGGTAGGGGACGTTCATCGCCATAAATAAACGCCTATCAACCGCGTCTAAAACCGTCTGGAAAAAGTTGCTATCAGTGGGCATAGCCTGCCAGTTAATACTGTAGGCTTTATCCATTACCAGAAAATTATTTTTATCAAATTCTTCAAGTTGAGAACGGGCATTTTCAATAGCGGACACTACGCGATCGCGTCCATTTTCCTGCAATGCTCTACCGTTATGGTCAGTAAGCACCACACTATCTGACGTGTTAGCTTGGACAATCCAAAGTCCTGAACTTTGGTTTTTTCCAGCTATTACCCATTCGGTTAAACAAGTGCGTTTAGCTTTGAATAGTCCTATAGTTTTAGAGCCTGCCCCATTACCATAAGGGTTGGTCGGGTCAATGGGGTCACGATTAAGAATGTGAATACATTTTAAATAAGGGATATCAATAGGTTTACCTCCCCCAGAACGGTCAACCACCCAATGTAATCCGTTGCGATTTCCCTTAAATCGGGTGGTTAATGGGGAGTGAGGAAGTAACTGTTTAAGTCGCATCTGGCGGTAAAAACCAGGGGAGTTATACTTCCAACCAATTTCTGCCGTAAAAAAGCCAAAGAAGAACGCGATCGCGCAGGCAATTCCTACAAATTCTTCCAAGGTGCCGTCCATGTCGGCAAAGATATTTCTAATAAGTTCGGTGATTTTCTCATCGCTATGGGTGTAGGTACCAAAAGCTTCCCTAGCCCGTAGTTCCACCAACTTAAAACAAAACCCAATCACCTCATCTAACAACAACACCTCAGCCATGTCTTCTAAGGTGTGCTTCTTGAACTCTTTCCCCCGTAACTTATCTTTCGCCGGACGCCACGCCAACTCACTTACGGTTTCGGCGGTAAGTCGGGCGATAGGATTGCTGTACAACCCTGCCGACATCGCACTACTGGCGGGATGTCGGAGAATATTGCCCTTGCGCTGGTTTCTGTGAGTGAGGTAAGAATATGTCACGTTCCGGAATAATAACGAGCTTTTGACCTTTTCATCATTGGATTTGCCATTAATGAGTACCCTCCAGTTGGTAACCCACTACCATAAGCTCGTGCTAAACTCATCCGCTTTTTAGCTTCAGCAACATCGCGAATTGATTGTGTGTAATCACCACCTATTTTTTGCCGTTCCTTTTTGTTCGTAAACTGTTTTTTAGACAATGCACGAGACAAAGCTATTTTATTTTTTTGAGCATTAGCTAAATCATACAAAGGATTACCTAATTCACGCACCCGACTAAGTGTTTTTTGTTGTTTAGCATACTTTTTGTTTGCCAACCTAACATCAGCAACACTTCTCCCTTGAAGGAAAGATTGCCGATCTGATGCCACTCGTTTTGAATTGAGTTCTCGTTTGGTTAAGGGTCGTGGTGCTGGTTGTGGGGGCTTGACACTTGATATCGAAGACTGCGTTGTTACATTTTTCGGCGCTACACTTGACATCGCAGGAGCTGTAATACTGGATCTACCTTTTGAACCCCCTCGTCCCCCTGCTAGTGCAGCTATCGCTGCCGCCCCACCTAACCCAATACCGGTGGCTGTTAACAACCTACGTCGAGTTTTTGCTCTTTGACGTTTTTTCCTCCCAAATGCAAACTCAGCCCTTCTCCGTGAGGCGAGCTGCTGTAAATCCTTGACTCTTTGTCTTGTATTAAAAGTGCTAGTCATAGAAAACTCCGAGAAACCCATTGGCTTTTAGCCGTGGGTTGCTTACCTAATCAAAAAAACGCTTGATGTCACAACCATATGCGATCGCGTACTCAAATAAATCTGAAATCCTAATATCCTTCCCCGCCTCAGCACGAGAAATGCGATCGTGATAGCATCCTATAGCTTGGGCGGCTTCAGTTTGCTTTTCAAAATTCGCACGCAAACGGGCGGCTTTTAAATTTATCCCAACTTTTTTTAAAAATGCCTTACGTCTCTCTTCGGTTAATAAGACGGGAGATGGAATTGAGGTATGCATCGCAAATTTAGCGAATCTCGTGGATTTTTTGCGTTGAACGTTTCTCTCACTTTAGCTCAAGTTTAGTATAGCCCTGTAATCCTTATGGATAAACCATTGTGGCTACCCTTACCAGACGTGGAAAGGGTAGAGATCGAGTATCTTTCTCTACCCAAAGACGGGAAGACGTTCGCTATTTTGAATCAGCATCGCTAGACCCTTTGGACTTTGAACCGGAAGGGGAGGACGCGATCGCGGTTAAAAAGGCGATGATTCTGGTGGAGGGGCACCACGAGGATAGTCAAGGGCGTCCTCACTATTTCTCCAAAGACCGAGTGTTTCGGATTGCTGAAAACACCAACACTTGGTTTAGCAAGGGTAATCGTATCCCTTGGCTCACTGACCACCAAAAAACGCAGTGGTCAACGATTGGAGATTTAGACGGTCATTTAGAAGTTCGTAAAGTTCGCCCAGAAGATGTGCCCGGTTTGCCGCACTTGGTAGGCAAACTGGCAATTTTTGCAGATCGCTTAATCGGGAAGGGGAAAGATGTAGTACAAAAGATTACCGATGGTATTATCTCCACCTTGTCACCAGGGTTGGATGTTGCCGTCGATGTGATTAAGGAAATTAGTGCGACTCCAACACCTGCGATCGCGGGACTGAGAATCTTTAGAAGACCAATTCGGAATTCGGAATTTGGAATTCGGAGTTCAAGAAAAATTCCGAATTCCGAATTCTCAATTCCGAATTCGCGAAACGCACGTTTCGCACTGACTTGGGACGAAGCGGAACAGGAAAGCTTTGATGAAGATGCAGCCTATGAGGATGCGATGAACCACTTCGATACGTGGTGGGGAATGGCGTCTCAAATTTCAGCGGCATCAGACGAGGAATTACAAGGGCGCGACCCTGAGCAGTTGCAAGTTGAAGCCCTGCAAGGGTTAATGGCAAAACTGGCTGATGTGGTTGGGTTGTCGGAACCTGAAATCCCAGAAGAAGCCCCGGCTGTTGGCGCACCACCCAAGGGGAAAGCTAATGCACTAGCCAATAAACCCGTGCAAATGGCAAGAGCTTCAATTCTTGCCTCATTTAAGCGTTGTCAAATTAAGCGGAAATTTAGGAGGAATGCTTTGTGGCAATAACAATGGCGCAAGCAGCGTTTGCCATGTATGGCGGTGGTACGGCTAACTTTGCTAGGAAGCGCAGACGGGGCAAAGGTAAAGGTAATGCAGTTATTGGTCGTACAGCCGCAGGTAGAGCCGCTCGAATTGGGGGTTTAGCAGGAGTAGCTGCGGCAGGGTTGGCAGCTTCTCGTTACGGGAAGATAGGAGGCGGCAGTATTGGGGTTAATACACGTCGTCTTGGTGCGGATATTGGGCATGTTCGTAGAGGCTTAGCCGGAGGTATACGAGGAACGGGTAATAGTATTGCCAACGTTGGAGGCAGAGCCGCAATTGGCTTAAACAGGGCTGCGGAACGAATTGCACCCAAACAACGGAGAAATGCGGGTAAACGTGTTATGCGAAATATCGCTATTGATTAGGGGGGCACGATGGGAATCAAAAGGAAACACTCCCGATCTGATGCAAGCAGTAGCGCTTCGCGATCGCGTAATAGCTTAGCCACTTTCTCCCGCACCGCTAATTTTGACGCTGCCGTTGCTGACCCAGAGTTAGATAAGCACGAAAGTGCTGAGGATGAGTATTATGCGCTGACTCCTGAAGAGGAGGATGAGGGTGATGCGATTATTGAGGAACTCGCGATCGCGGGTGACATCGAATCCCTTGAGGCTATCCTCGGCACGGTTGAAGACTCATTACTTGACGATGTAGAAGAAGGCATCCTCACCCAAGAAGAGGCTGAAGACCTTTACGAGGGAGAGCGGGAATACTTAGAGGCACTGCTGGATGAAGTGGCTGACCTTGAGGAGATTCCAGAGGATGAACTCGTTGATGAGTACGAAGAGTACAACGACGCGGATGACTATGACGAGGACATCGAAGCGATTGAGGAAGAAGGGATTGCAATTTTAGAGCAGCTTTCTCCTGAAGAGTTAGATGAAGTCGTTGATGTCGCGATCGCGGAACTAGAAGAAGACAGTGATTCCATTGAAGCCGAACTCGAAGCGGGCAACATCACCGAGGAAGAAGCTGAGGAACTTTTTGAGCAAGTCGCCTTAGCATACCAAGGTTTGGAAGAGGATTACTACGCCTTAACCGAAGGGTATGACGAAGAGGACTACTACGAAGAAGACCCCATTGTAGATGCGGTTGGGGCGCTGGAAGAAGAGGTGCTGTATCAACGCCGCCAAAACCAACGCTTACAAGCTGAATTTAGCCAAGCCCGTACCGCCCAAGATGTTAGTGATACCCTCGATGACCTAGAGCGCCAAGCCTCCAACTTGGTGCAAATGGGTGTTATGCCCTATGCCGTGTTTGAGCGGGAATTTGGGCAATGGGAGTCTGAGCGCGATCGCTTTGCTGGCTTTTCCATGTGCTGCGAACAAAATGGCACAGACTACGCTTCGGAACTTGCTCACAAACAGCGAACCATCGAGATGTTTGCCGAGTTTGCCGAAGGTGGCGCACCGTTGTACTCCCCAGAAATGCTCAGCTACGAAGCCGAATTTAGTGCTGATGAACTGAGTGAGATGGACGCCTTAGATGTCCAAGCTCGTCGCAACGTCTTGCATTTATTAGGTCGCAATTAATTCCAAATTCCGAATTCCCAATTACGAATTGATTATGTCTTTCTCCCGTCATCGCGAAAGTTACTCCGGTCCACCACCTGCCGCTAGAGGTGAAGGGTGGCGCACACCGAATGCGGTCACTATTATGAAGGATGACCGCATCTCTCTTAACCGTCAAGGAAATTGGGAATATCCGTCTCATTTATTTGTTTGTTACCTCAAAGATGGACGAGGAGCCTATCTCCCAGAATCCAAAGTTGAAGAAGAGTTTAAGGAGAAAACCGGGAAGCTGGTTTTGGAACAGGTATTTGCCAAAGGTGATGAGCTTTATTTCATCGAACCAATGGTGCGACTCGCGATCGCGTCTGTTACTCAAGGGGCGTCTTTCAGATTCCAACTGAATGGCTACGAAACGACTTACACCTGGGAAGGTATCTTTGGCTTATCGCCCCAGCAGTTAGCCATTGATGTGCGTGAGTTCATCCACAAAGACCCGTATCTAGGTTCTCACCTGATGGTGACAAACCGTGAGTCGGAGCTTTACGCCTTTGCCAAGGACACCGAAGCTAACTACAACTTACAGGTGACGGTGAGTACCGGCACGGTAACCAAAACCCCAACTCAGGGCATGGCACCGTTAACCAAGATTGGCAAAATCGCCAGTATTGGGCGTGACGGGACAGTAACCCTAGAAGAGAACGTACCCTTCCCGGTTCCGGTTGGCGTCAACGTTGGGATGCCAGTAGCACGCATCATCGGCTACCACCCCCATGCTGAAAGCTGGATACATGCGGATAGCAAAGCTTTAACCGCGATCGAGCAGGCCAGTATTTATGTCAAAGACATGCCCCACTGGCGGGAAGGGATAAGGATTAATCACTTATCTAATCTACGTCCAGATACTAGCTTTATCCCAGCTTTTAATTAGGCTGACAACTGTTAGTTGTCAAATTAGAGCTGTACACAAAACATTTGTTAGCGAGAGGAGTAAGGAGAGAGTAAATGGGCTTAATCGCCACAGTGCTAGAGCAACATAAAGAAAGCCGGATGGCGCAGATGACGGTTGATGAAACAGCGTCAGCCATCCTGAAACGGGAAGACCATCTCTCTCCGTATGTTCCCATCCGCTACTTGGACGATTTTGATGAGCTGGCGTATTTAATTGAACAGTCAGCCCCGATCGCGCAGATGCTGGGCGTGGGTCAGGAGGTACCGTTAATTGAGCAAGGTGAACTGCGTAAGCTGGCGTATAGCTTGTTTGAAATTGCTCTAGGTATTGCCTACGACAAACAAAAACAGATCGAGATGCGTAAAGCCCTGCAAATGGCGCAGGCTAGAGGTATTGAGTTCTTTGATGAAGTAACGGCTACAGGGGGTGTAGTAAGAGGTAGCGCCCCAGCCTTTGCCAAGATGCTGTTTGGGAACTACGAAACCATTACCAAAGGCTTATTCGACGCCCTCAAATTCCTCACTTACCAGTGCTTGCAGTACGGGCATATTTCCGGTTACGTTTCCCCATTAACTAATGTCTCTCAAAGCATTGACTACCGCGATCAAAATGCAGACTGGGGGCACGAACCGCAAGGAAAATTAGCCCATTTTCCACCCTCTCTTGCAGGAATCGCTAAAGCTTGGGATCAGCCAGAAACCGCCACGCCGCTCGAAGACTTGCAGGAGTGGGGCGAAATTTACAAAGATTCCAACGACGGTAACAAGCCTGACCAATATATGTGGTCAGGTGCGATTACCACTAAGATTATGAACTGTCGCTCGGTGTTGCAAAAGATAAGCACCATCAACATGCAAGGCTTAAGAATCCAGGGCGTGGACATGGTAACCAAGCCCCAGCTCCGTAACCTATTGGAACAGTTGGAGTTAGCGGGATTCATTGAGAACGATGAGCAGTTCACCGAAACCCATTGGGTAATGGAAGGTGGAGTGCAAAAACAGAAGAAACGTAAGGTTCGCTTCACCCATGATGGTCGCATCATCTTCCTTCAAAAGAATATGGGCGAACAGCTCATTGGTCCCACTGTTGAAGGTGATTTTGTTTCAGGCTTCAATGTCATTACCTATGAGAAACAGATGCGCCCAGTGCGCGACCAGACCGAAGGGATTGGTAGCGTTTTACCCGTGTTTTTGAAACCACAAAAACTCTACAGCCGAGAAGTCTTAAACCTACCCGAATATCGTCAAAGTCGAGCTGCGTGATATGGATTTAAATAACGAAAACGAAGTTGTTGTTATTCAAAAAGGGTTTTACGCCAAATCTGGAAGCGCCTATAACTATTACCCTAGCGGCGATTTCCCTTACCGATTAGGACAAATCCCCTCTGACTTTAGAACGCCAGAATTTGTTCGAGAGCGTCCTAAGCCCAAGGTTCAAAAAGATTGGATGCCACCAATGTATGGAGGAGGAACCGTCATCACCAGTGAAGCTACTCCTGCGGCTACAACAGCAACCAAGAAAAGCTAATACGTCTTTTGCGTATTCTGTATGACAAGTAATCAAGAGCGCCTTCACAATTTAGTTTTGTTTGCTCGTCGCAGCCGCAGGCGACTAAAAAATCCGTTTCGCAGGAAAAAGAAAAGCAACGCCTTACTGTACGGGACTTTGGGCGCAGGTTTGCTGGCTGCTGGGTTAGGGGCATACGGTGCATCAGGACGCCGTAGCGGTGGATCGAAAAGTGGGGGTGCGGGACATTATCCCAAAGCTCCAACACCAGCAGAAGCAACCGCAATGAGACAACGCGCAAGAGAAGCTGGAAATCGCGCAGGGGCAGCTTACGGCGAACAACTTAGGCAGCGACTACAGCAAATAGAGTCGAGTGTAGCCAGAGGCGGTGGACATGGATATATGAGCGCAGCTGATGTAAGACGCGCATTAAACGACCCCAATCACGTTTGGAGGTTTTAACTCTTGTTCAACCCCATCCGATCGCGCATTCAACGATTTAAAAACCGTCGCAGACTAAGACGGTTAGGTCGTCGTGCGAAGGGTGCTGGGGGGTATGCGATGGAGCGCATAAAAGACGGATTGGTTGAAACCGCTGGCGTTGGATTAATAACCGGAGGGTTGGCTAAAGCAAGAGGGTTAATGCCAAAAGTCCCAACCCCTAGACCTTTTAGTCGTGGTGGTCGATTGGTGACATTTAAGAAAAAACACCTCAGCAAACAACATCGTGCCCGGATTAGTGCCTCTTTAAAAGGTCAAAGCAACATCGACCAGCATCTAAGACGCGGGGAAACTGCCGCCAAGATATTTAGAAGCTATGCAGGAGGCGTGAGAAGCTTGGCTGCGGCTAAAGAGTATGTTCAAAAGGTGGGACGAACGGATTCTGGGTTAAGGCGTTTGGATCGGTTAAGCGCGATCGCGGGTCGGGCAAGGAGGGGGTTTAGATGACCTACCAATTCAAATACACCACTATTGAACAAATCGCCAATATGTTGCCCAACCTATTTTTAGAAGGTGGGCCACAATTTAACGGCGATGAGGCGTTTGACCACTACGGGAAAAAAGTCGTTAAGCGATCGCTCATTGATGATGTGGCTTGGCAGGAAGAGGCAGAGATTACGCGCATCTTTGGGCAGATATACGAACTCCCATTAAAATTAACCGTTGATTCAACAAAAGCGGCTTTAGCTAAAATAACCAACAACAAGATTGCGGCAGAATTAAAACGTCGGCTACTGGAATTAGACCCTACCCCTAATATGGGTTCTGCTCAAGGTGCAGGTTCTGGAAGTAACGATAATATTGCTAATAACTTACTTCTTATGTACACCGTTGGACACAATATAGTAATCCCTGGATTACCGTCACCTCAAGGCATAGAGCCGATGCAGCCTGTATTTTTAGAAGGGGAAGTACCGCGATCGCGTAATAGTTTAGATACAGTTAATAACAGAATTATGGTGTTTGGAAATTTCAAAAATCAAACCACTTCCAGATTAGGGGAATCTACTTCTGCTAGAGGCCAGGAGCGTCGATTAAATTATGCAGAGGACTTCGATATTTATAGCTGAGACTTTCATCTGCTCCAAGTGCGGCAAAAGCGCCACCAACAAAGACGTATTAATTAAAATTTGTAATGAAAAAAATTGCCATGCAGCCGAACAACAATCAAATCCTCGACACAACCAACAAAGCCAGCGAATCTATTCTCCGAACCACAGTTCCGGAATTATTGGAAGACGCGATCACGTTAGCTAAATTCGGCGCTACCCCCGATCAGCTTTTGGCTTTCCTACCCGGTATCTCAATGACGTTAGAGGCGGCGCGATCGCTTTCTATGGCACACACGGGTGAAAACGGTCGGGTTGGTGTTTCCATTGGAATTGCTGCACGCCCAGTAAATGACCCTGAAGAAATTGAAGCACTGTATCGGAATGTTGAGGAGTTAGAGGAAGCCTACGACACATCGGTTATGCAATGGGAGCAAGAACGTCAGAAGTACGCTGCCCTCATCGAACAGCTTCAAGGTCAAGTGGCGCAGCTTTCAGCTCCTAAAAACGGACATCGCACTGTTGTGGAGGAAAACGAGGAGGAAGATGAGGACTACGGGGAAGAAGAATTAGTCTCAGCACCCAAGAAATCAAGACGTGGAACCAGTAGCCGAGAACGAGTAAGGGAAATGCTCTCTAGTCGCCGTCTTGGTGGTGGTCAAGGGTTTGGGAGAAGGTAAATTCGGAATTCGGAATTCGCAGTTCGGAATTTAGATCTAGATGAGGTTTAACGAACCTAATGCAGGCAAGAAGAAAAGGAAAGAGAAAATTTAATTCCAAATTCCGAATTCGCAATTCCGAATTGGCGCGATTTCAAGCTGGGGCTTTAGCCATACGCCCAACTACAAGCTGGACTCGCCCCACAATAGGTGGACGAGTAAAGAGTGCTTTTGGGGGGTTGAAGCGTCGCGCAAAGAATCTGCTAGCACGACCTGGAATTCAAAAAGCCATGAACAGTGTTGGGAGTGCGGCGGGTCATGCCGTAGGTTGGACAAAAGGTGCGGCAAGCACAGCTGGTAACTGGGCAAGGCAAAAAACAGGCTTTAGCGCTTCTAATCGTTTGGTAGAGTTTCGTCGCCGTCGCCTAGGGTCTAGATTGAGACGTAGACGGAAGCCCACGTTTGGCGGACATGCTGGTAAAGGGGCTGCGTATGGTGCTGCTACAGGTGCTGCTACAGGGGCGGCGTTAGGTGGCGCGGGAACTTACCACGCCGCTCGAAAAATGGGGATGTCTCGCGGTGCCGCTCTTGGGGCTGGAATTGTTGGTGGGGCATTAGGTGGGGTTCAGGGCACTCTAAGTGGCGCGCTCACCGGTGGAACGCTAGGGGCTGCCACTTATGGTGCCAAGCGAATTAGGAGGGGTGACTGATGCCCATTGATATTTCAATTGAAGTAACGGGAATTGATTTTGGGGACTTACGCGATCGCGCCTCCTCTATTTCCATGTTGGTAGATGACCTCTCCCCCATCTCACGGGAATTGGCGGAAGTGGTGCGAGACAAACACCTCAACCCCTTATTTTTGAGTGAGCCTTCCACGCTGACAGGTGGAATGGTGTATGGGGGAGAGTATCACGCTCCCCTCTCCCCCTACACCTTACGTCTTCACCCCCAGAGAGCCAATGGGCAAATTCATATTGACACCGGGCGTTTGTGGAAAGGCGCTATTCAAGAAGGGGGTGCGGGAAACAGATACGACGTAGATGGCCCAGAGTTTACCTATGAATTAACAGACGATCGCGCACCTGATTTACAGGAAAAATTTGGGCGTCCCATTTTGTTCTGGCACGAAGAGTTGTTAGAAGAGATGGGAAAAGCTGTTTTGGAATACGCGATCGCGGTGTGGGAGGGGAAGAAAAATGCACTCCGCTGAACGGGTAAGGAGATTAATTCAATTTAGTCGTAGGGCTAATTTTGGTAGAAAAAAGAGGCTTCGACGCTTAGCTAAGAAAGCTTTTAGTCCAGGGGTAATTAAATCCACATTGGGCAGTGCAGGGGTCGCCGGGGTTTTAGGATATCTCGATGCCAAGCGAAGAGGTTACGACCACGGCTATGCGATGCGTTCTGCGGCTAGACAAGCGGCTCTCGGTGGCGCGGTCATAGGCTCAGTTTTAGCTGGCGGAAGTGCGGCTGGAGTTGTGAATCCAGATATAAGAGGTGGCGTATATAGAAGCAAGCGTAAATATATAGGACATAGAGCTTTGAAAGGACGAGGGGTGCGAATCCGATGACCTATTCGCCCGCCACTGAACCCATTCTCGTCGATAGCTTCTGCCGTACTTTGATGCGATTTGCTGCCGATCATTTGAATAGTAGTTTCGCGATCGCGCATGAACTTCACAAAAATGGCATCAGTCGGGATGACCCTGCGGCAATACCGATGGTGGCAGTGATCGAGGCGGGTGGTTTCCAAGAATACATCGTTAAATCTCGCAGGGACTCTGATGCTTATGACGGCAGTATTTTAGAATTTCCTAGACTCAAGGTTTATAGGACGGATGGTAGCGGAACGCTATTTAATCCCATTATGCGATCGCGTATCCGAATTTCCCATATATCAAAGCTTATTGAAATCCACCGATTACCGGGGCTGCAAGAGTGGTTGACATGGGAAGTAAAAGAAATATTGGAGGCGTATTGGCTTTCCCACCAAGGCTGTACTTTCAACATAGAGAAAGATACTAGCTTTAGCGCTGACCACGCACCTAGGTTTGAGATGGTAGGAGGGCGTCAAGAACTGGTTTATCGCTCTGATTTTGATTTTTACGCTACAGGTTCTAGGAGTAAATAAACATGCCTTATACAAAACGAGAAGATTTTCAAGGTGGGGAAGAAGGGGATGTTGAGCTACTTATTGCCGCAGGAGATTTACCTGCGGGGATATACAAACTGAAGGAGGTTCCCGATTGCGCGATCGTGGCGGGTTTTGTAAGGGAGATAAAACCGGAAGACGTTGAAACGTCCCCTGTTAATCCAAACACCCCACCAATCCTGTTCGCCACTCCCACAGCTCCACCACCGGAGATTTTACCCAAGGGCGAAACTACTGCTGACGCAAAGGATAAAAAATGACACTTAAGAATTTTCAGGAAACAATTGTTTCGGGTTCAGGGGTTTTAATCTCCAATGAAACGGGTATCCCTTTTGACCTCCCCCCTTTCCAAATGACATTTGACCTCGGCATTGAAGAAGCGGTGCAAGAAGTGATTGGTCCTACGGGACTAAAAGGAACAGCTGGTAGCTACCAAACCGCCGAACGCGCCATGCTTAACCTCACTTTCACTCACAAAGCACCTGAAGTCATTGAGATGGTGACGGGACGGAAGTGGAAGTTATCCAGTGGGGAGATCGACCTCGCCAAGCAAATTACCGTGCCGAGTTCTGGAATTGTTCCACCTGTAGGAACAGGAACGGAAGGCTTTGGGATGCTGGTGGATAACCCCAATAGCAAGGCATCTAAAATTGGGGCTTTTCGCATGACCCTACCTTTAAAAAGAGTGCCTTGGGCGGCTGAACCCACAGCTCCGTTAGCGGAAGATGAGTGGATGCAGGGACCAAATTTCGCCATGCGGTTTGCCCCAAACCTTGCAGCTAAACGCGAGGTGGTTACTGTAATTAGCTCCGTACCACAGACCAGCTACTTAGAGTTGGGAGAAGAACCTACGGGAAGCTATAGCGTGGTTATCCTTTTCACCTACACCACCGGAAACCGTTTAATCCTGACAGCGGGGAATGGTGCAGTGTCGGTTGCGGGTAACTCGCTGGACATGAACGCCGCAGAAACACCTGTCAAGCTACGTTTAGACCAAGAGCCGGGTAGCTGTTACAGTTACAAACTCAAGAGGTCTATGCAGAAGGTGGCGTGCTAAGAATTTGGAATTGAGCTAAATATCGGAGAAAGTTATGACTGTCATAGCAATGCTTATTTGCGAAAACAAGGAACATGATTCACAAACACCAAACCAAGGTCAAGTGGGTCTAAGAGGAGTTACTAGCGAAAGCGAAATAGGTAAAGAATACTTTGTTCATACTCCTTTCGCTAGCTTACAAATGGGGATATTGAACGCTGCGGCTTTTAGTCAATTCGAGCCAGGTAAAACTTACAAAATGACTTTGGAGCAAGTAGACTAACGCCTAATCCCAAATTGACATGGATTGTTTTGAAGTATTTTACGACAAAGATAAACCAAATGCCGATCGCCAAGAGTCGGTGATTGTTCGTCGTGTTGCGCGATCGCGTTACTCAGAGTTGAAAGGTTTGCTATCTAAATTGATGGCAAATTTCTTGTATTTTGGATGCTCTCGTGGAGAATTGTGCGATGCTTCTAATGATCGTGTCTGGAGTGACATTAGAAAGGTGGCAGAAATGCTGCCTTTAGATGGGGGTGGGGCGTTGGACTTGGACAGAATTGACGACATCCAAATCCTAGAAATCTTCTTCACTGATGATGTGGTAGAAGTTCGGGGGCGGGTGGAGGAGCAACCTGACGAGGAAGGTGTGAAGCGATTTAAGCCAGGGAAGATTACGGCACTCCATGGATTCAATTTTTTAGACTATCACCAGAAATGCCGGGGGATATACGGCATCGGTCTGGAGATGGCGAACAACTGGGTGCGGGAGGAGGACAAGATAGAAGAAAAGAAGCTGGAAACCAACGGAAAAGTCAAAGAACCGGAATCGGTAGAACTGGCAACCCCGATGCCGTCTTAATTACCCAGCTTATTGAAATCTATGGGGCGGATGGAGCTAAATTTTTATGGGAAACGTTTGACCAGCAAACAATAGATGATTGCGTAGAGGAAACCGTAGAATGGCGGAAGTCTACTAAGCAGCGTGAGGCGGAAGCTATTCAGGAAGACCACGAGAAGTTTGTTACCGAGAATCCTGAATTGGTTGAAGATTTATTTGCTAACGAAATAGCGGAATTAGGGTTTGACCCCAGTAAATGGAAACGAAATTATGCCAGTAGCCCAGAAACCACCGAAGTCAGCATCCACTAACGGAAAGCCTAAGAAAGATTTATCGGGGCTGTACCAGAAACCAAAACCCAAGTCCCTGCCCATTCAATCCCCACAGTTAGGGCTAGATATTGAGTTGGATTTTGTAGAGCCGGATGATGAGGTAAAAGCCGCATTGGATAGCTACATCATCCACGTCACTCGTGCCACCCTTGCGCCGACAAAGTTAACGGATGAAGAACTGTTGGAACTGGGGAAAGCGAAGTTTGTCTCCCTAAGCGCCTATATCAAGAAAGTGGCACTACAGCAGCGAACGGCTAGCGTTTTGGAAGAAGTGGGTGGGGTGAAGAATTCGGAGCTGTTGGTGTTGCGCGATCGCATGGCGACTTTAATTACAGATTTAGAGTACGCCATTGATCAAGACTACGAGGAACAGGAAGCACTCTCGTTTCACATGCACAGCGACGAGAAAGCTGTGGCGGTGTTGTGTGACGCGATCGCGCGATGTTTTCCTGAATTGGAAAATCCCCAGCAGCTAACCGGACAAACCAAGTACATTTTGGCGCTGGTGCTGTTGGGGATGGCGGGGAAGATTATTGCCGTTTGACAACTGTTAGTTGTCAGCGTATTGTTATGCGCGATCGCACATCAGCAGTACCTTAGCGAATGCAACTTACGGCAAAATAAGCAGCCACAAAACTAATTACCGCAATTATAAGTAGCTTGCACATCATTGGCAGACAACACCAGTGGTGTGCAAATTTTTGGTATCTATTAGGATATTTCCCTTTCTGTTTCCCAGCGCTCTTGAATCCTGAAAGGATGCCGTGAATGATGAAGTCATGGGCAAAAGGACTCAGAACAATTACGTCTTTCCATAACTCTTCATCACCTACGTTGTCGTAAGTTTTATGATGCACTCGGTAAGGCTTGCCTTTGCCACACTGAATCCAAGGGAACATTGAACAGCGATAGTTGGACTCTAGTAGCCAGTGCTTGTGTTTTCTGTACCATTCATTAGATTGAATGTAGTGACTGTAATTAACTTTCATTTTAGATTAGCGAATAAACGAATTCTTCTGGAGGTTCTCCGCACATAAACCAGTTCAAGGCATCTTCTTGAGTAAAAGTTGTTGTTTCACTTCGTTCCCTTTTTTAAGTTCCTCAAACTCCTCATCAGAAAATAGACAGTCATAATCAGCTTCCAGCATTAATTCATTAACCTTTTTTGCCCACTCGTAAAAGCTATCCATACTTTCTCCTGTGATAACGTTTGTGTGTCAGTCTGTCAGATTTGTCTGGTGTCTGGATGTCAGTCAGGAGCCAGAAGCCTTGTCAGCTCGACTCCTGACGAATGCGTCTTCACTTAGCGAGAAAACTGACAGCAGAGTCAGATTTGCCTTCTTCCTCGATTTCTCCTAATCCTGTATCTGCCAACAAACCAAAATATTGGCGGATGTTTTTGGCTCCTTTCCCTTTGAGGACAGTAAAGTCTTTTCGCTGCACCTCTCGCACCGTTACCCATTCATTTTGCTTCTTGGCGTAGAGGTAAATGGTTTTAAGTGGTTCTTGTAATCTGCATTCTTCCTCTGGTTCAGATTCTGAATGAGTAACAACAGGATTGCCCAACAAATCTAGCAAGTACTTCTCGGTTAACCACTCAGGAATTTGACCTTCTTCTTGAGAGCCATCTAGCCAGGTAATATGGAATTTCCCAGTGGGACGGATTGTTTCTAATCCATCTTCGTCCTCTACTAATTCACCAATTGTTTCAACTCGCACTGTGCCGTTTAGAAATACCGTTACGAGTCCTTTAGAACCAGGGAGAAAAGCTGCGGTTTCACCATGAACAATAAAAATCGGATATTCTCCGAACTTCATTGTTTCTCTTAGGCAGCTCGTCAAAACAGATTTAATTTCATCTTCGGGCATCACCTGATCGAATAATCCAAACTCATCCCAGACAGTAGTGTTGGAATTAATCCGGCAAGCATGAACTCTATCTGCTAATCCTCTCCACTCTCGGTAGATAGCATCGTAATCGCGCTGTCCTGTGGGAGTAACTCCTACAACTTTGAAAACGTCTGGGTAGGGGTTTGCGGGTTCGTAGTGCGGCGTGCTGGCAATGACGCGATGGTCATCGATTAAAACCATCCTAAGCAGACACATAAGTTTTGCCATTGTGCTTTTCCCGGTTCGCTGTTTCCCCACCAACCGAGCTGGATGACTCTTCACTAGTCGAAGCATTCCTGGGCATTCCCCTTTAAGCTTGTCGATCAAATCCCGCTTGGCTCGGTTGGTCACCTGGGGAAGCTGTGGGGTAAAACCAGACTGTTGCTTCGATTCACTCTTGGTTGTGCGGGGGCTACGTTGTCGAAGCATATCCTCATCTCCAGTGGGTTGTCTGTCGCCATAGAATGTCCATCCAGTAGACTGCTCATCTTCTGTCTCTTTAGGGGGATAAACAGCTTCTGGAGGCTCTTGTCTAGTTGTTCTTGATGATTTGCTTTGAACCTTGGTTTCCTCCTGTCTAGGAGGCTTCTGCGAGTGTCTGACAGGTACTTCTTCCTCGTACTCGTATCCCTCTCTTTCCTCGTCGTTGTAGACGGTTTCTGCCTGCGTGTCTACAACGGGAGGAGTCTTCTTGGTTTTAGTTTTCCCCTCACCCAAGCTCACCAGGTCGTTCCAGGCTATTAGTCCTACCACAATCGCCAGTGGTGCTTGCGCGATCGCCCAAGCCGCAAATCCCAGACCAAGGGAGGCAACTGTGATGAACGCCTTATCCTGTGTCAGCCTCCCCAGCAGGATTGGAGATTCTCCAAAATCATTCTCAAATTCCAGATTGTTCAGCAAATCATCCATCTTTTGTAGGTTAGACATAAGTAGTAAAAAGCCCCTATTAAGGGGCGGCTAAACAACAGTTGAAGTAATCACTTCTTGAGTATTTTGTAGATAAACTCAAACGCAAAAGCGGTAATGACTGAAAGGACTAAATTCCACCACAGCACTGAGTCTGGACTCCAGTAGGGGAAGTCTTCTGCTAGGGCTGTGTAACCTCCTTCATAGGGAGGAAAATGTAGGAATATAATAGAAAACTCCCAAGCGTAAATGATGGGTCGTCTCTTTTTAATCCATTCAATGTCTGCCATTTCTAGGTATTGGGTTAAAGCCCAAAGTCCAGTTGCTAGAAACGACAGCGATACTTCATTACTGGACAGCCACAACAAACAGCCCCCTAGGAAAGGGACACGGGTTAGAGAGCTTAAAAGGGGGACAAAGGTAATAGCCGCTTTCATTTGTTTAGCTACAGCTACCCAAGGCTGAATATTAAGCAAACCAACAAAGGTGATGGTGCTATAGAATAAGAATCGTCCAAGCCCTTTGATTTTCGCTCTTGAGCTTCCGCCTTCTTTACTTTTGCTTGTTGACCTTGCGGCTACCGCCATTTTTAGAAGCTCCTTTTATCTGACTAAATAATTTGTCGTACTCTTGTTTTTCGTTGAGCGCTACTCGGACGATAGAAGAGATTGAGCCATCTTCTGCAATTGTTGCTGTTTCGCCTAGTGAATTGCAGATAAAAACGCCAGGTCTTAGGGGTCTTTTTAATTGATTGTCTAAAACCATCTCCCCTTCGATGTAATAACCATCTTTTCTGGTCTTAGCGTCAACTGTTTGAATGCAGTTCGACTTCAATCTTTCTAAAGCTACTTTGGAGAATCTACGAGCATTCTTGGCCTGCTCTCGTAGCTGTCTACTTTCGGATGAAGCCGTAGTTTGATTGGTACTGATTGTGCTTCCTTCCTGCACTGTGGCTCTTAACACCTCTCCTTTTGAGATAAAGATAGCGAGTAAAGAGCCACCTATTATGAGGTGAGAAAATATTTTGATTCTCATCGCAAACTCCTAACGCAAAGGTCTCCCACCTTTTCATATCTTTCAATTAACTCTTCCCATTCAGGGACTTCTTTGAGGTCAAAGTTTGCATCTTGGTCAAGAACTAATGTGTGTCCTGAGTCTTGCCAAATAAAATCTTCGTCATACTCATACTCTCGCTCTTCGAGGTAAACTGAGATGTCGGCTAAAAGTTGCCAATAAGCTGAGTCGTGAGTGAAATTGATTCGTCTTCTTGTAGCTACCATGTCACCCTACTAGTTGCGCTGTTAGCGCTTCGATTAACCGCTCAATATCTCGCTCAGAAAATTCATTTGCAACGAGCTGAATGTAATCGGCCAAATCCGCTTGTTCATCCCAGATGTTGAGGTCGTCTCCACCAGCGCCAACAATGCAGCTATCAATACAACTGACGGAACTACCCTCTTCAATCCAGTCTTGGTAGATGGCTTGGTAGGCGGCTAAGGCACCCCTAAAAACCAGCTTCCATTTACGCTCCAAGTTTTCAAACCGAGACCCCCAATGTTCTTGCATTTCCTCAAGGATTTCTTGAGTGTTTTTGTCTTGGCTGCTGACATAGTATCCGATTGACCTTGCACTGCTTGAAACCATTGTTTTCTTCCTTCTTGGCTAGTTTGTTTTTGCCAGTAAATACTAAGGTCGTAATTCCCAGTAGCTTTCATCAAAGTCGTCGTCGTTTTCGATCACTATGCGACCGCCAGAAAGAACATATTCTATTTCTAGTTTTTGCCATTCTGAAGACTCTCTTAGGTAAAGAATGAAATCAATTAAGACTTCAATGAAGTTGTCACCAAAACGCCAGTTGTAGTTATTTGGGTCTTCTGCTACTAAATATTGTTCAATTGCTTTCACTTTCAGTCACGTCCTCCTAACCACATTGCTATTCCCAAAAGAGCAGCAGCTGGCAAAGCAGCAAAGCCAAGGGTAGCGCCAGCAACGCCAGCAGCAGCAGTTAATCCAAGTCCAACAGCTAGATGTCCGGTCACGTCTTTTTCTCCTGAATGGTGGTCGATGCTTTTAACAAGGGAGGTTCTAAGCTTTGGGTCTCTCTCCAGAACCTCCCGCAATGCGGTAAGTTGAGCTGGGGTTAACGAGTCAATACTTTCGTTCTGCGATCGCGTAAGTTTCCCAAGTCCCCCAGCTCGTTCAGTTTTCCCAGTGTCCCCGCTCTACGGCTTGCACGCTTGGAGTCAAGGCTGGCAAGCATGACCTCCACGCTCTCAAATTCAGTCTGGTGGGACTTTACGAACTCCGTCAGTCTCCGCTGGTCGTTCTGCTCGTAGGCTTCCTCAATGGCGTCCCACTTCTCTTCGGAGAGTGCGGTGCCGACCATCATCCCAATCTCGAAGCCTAACTGGGTGAGAACGTTAGTGAGGCCGGATAGGCGATCGCGGTTGTACTCCTCGTTGGTCGCGAGAACTTGGGGGGACTGTTCAGTGAGAGCAGCTTCTGGTTTCTGCTCAGTTAATGCAGGGCGATCCAATGCTTGCTGCATCTTGTCCCGCAGGAGCTTAACCAAGGTTGAATCAATCTCTTCATACTTGTCCGGATTCACCAGTTCATCCCCTGGCTCCTCTCCGTTCTGCTTGATGTGGTCGCCCAACTCTACAAGAGCGAAGTTCATGTCATCCACTGAACCGAAATTAAGCGACGAGAACACGTTTGATTTTGCGAGCTGTGCCATTGGTTTCAATACCCTTTCTTAAGTGCTGGAAGTTCTCCTGAGTCAGGAGTTTTTGATTGTCGATGGAGATGAAAAACTTTATTACTTCTGTACGATCGCCGGTGAACACCACCAGAAATCGACAAAGGAGTAGAAGCCAAGTACGGTAAGGGTTGAGTCTTACCCGTCCACCCCGCCCTAAGGGAAGTAAAGGGGTGATCTGAATGGTCTCTTTGTAGGAGTCACACCATTCCAAAAGAATCTTTTCGTCGTTGTGGATTGTGTTGTGATGGACGCCGAGAAATTGTGCGAGGGCAACCCTAGTAAGATTGCGTTGGTTGATAAAATTCGCTAACACAATTTGCGCCCTATCCCATGCTTGTCTCTCCGCTTTATTCATGTGCGCGATCGGTCAATTTTGTGAGATTGTTGTTTCTCCTTCTCAAAAGGCAAACTCATACCGACTTTGAGTAAGGTTATTATTTTGTCGAGGTTCTGGGGTATTTGTGAATTGTGTACAACTCACATCCATGTACAAAGAATAAAAAATCGCCCCTAGGGGCGGCGAGAACCAGTGGTTACAAAGTAGTTTTTGTTTTAAGCAACGATTCGGGGCTTTCCGGTTAACTCCCAGAGTTGGTGCATTGTACGAGCCGCTAAACAAAAGCCTCGGTCGGGTGAGCGAGCACCGTTGAACCAGCGCCGAACCGTCACGTAATCCACGTCAAACACCGCAGCCCCTTCTTTGTAGGAGAGTTGCCAATAGTTAATAAAAGTGATGGGATTGTCGATTTCCTGGGTGGTTATATATCGACCACCTCCTATGGTTTTTTGAGTCATCATGGTTGTTGTAAGTTATTGACGAATAGATGCGATCGCGCTGGTTTGAGTCCTTACGCGATCGCTGGTTTCCTACTGTTGTGAAATTCCGTCAGGCGATCGGCAATCCTGACCATTGCTCGTCAGCACACATTGCTGGTCAGCTCCGGATTCTTGTTGAGCAGCCTGCTGTGCTGCGTGTGAGTTGCATCCGGTCAGCGAGGTAACAACGGACATGGCAGCTACCCACAGAACTATTTCAATCGCGGCTCTAATTGCGTGTCTCATGTTCCTCCGTTGCATCTGCTACCCCAAAAATCTGCATCAGCTCGGCATCCGTTGATTCTTCCAGTGAGGGTTTACAAACCAACGTCTCGCGCCACACCGAAAGAATAAGTTTGATGCGATCGCGTTGGGCAGGGGTAAGTATCAGAGTTTGTTGGTCTGTCATATTGACTCTGCTAAAGTTTGAATGAGCTGCGCGATCGCGTTATCTTCCAATTGCCAGCACTTAGCTAGCCGCTCTTTCACCTCCCGATGTCCCAGCCAGACAACTGATGGAACAGAGTCGATAGCATCGTCCATTAACTCCCAAGTGAAGTAAGGCATCTCTAACTGTTTGAGAAGCTGGAACTGGGTCAAGGTGGCGAGAATGGATAATTTTAGTTGCGATGAGATGTTCTCGAAATTCTCGCCACACATCTCTTTCAAGTCACCAATGAGCGAGAGTGTTGTGAAATCTTTAGCGGTCAATGTTTGCATATCAATCCTCAACGGTTCCTAGTAGTTCTTGAACAAAAATTTCCTGTTCCAGTCTTCTTCCCACTTCTGGCAAGGTCATCTCCTGAACACGGGTTAATTTCTCAAACTCGTCGGCCAGCGCTAGCCAGAATGCGTATTGGTCAAGATATTTGTCTTTGATTTCAACTGCGGTCTGCTTGAACGCTTCCTGTTCGGTCTTGGGGAGCTGTGAGGTTAAGGTTTGAGTTTGTTGCATTTTGTTTGGAGGATGCTTACTGGACATTAACGACGTGGAAGCCACCGGAGTTGAGAGCATTCTTGGCGGCCCAGTACTCTCGCTGAGTGCAAGGGACTTCTTTTCCGTTTTCTACTCTGAGCCAATACTGGCTACAAGCATTTGTGGGCTTAACATCGACGGCGACAACTTTACTTGGCATAAAGCACCTCTGAAATCTTTACTGCATTACTGCGTTACTGCATTAAAATGGTGAGGAGTAGATGCACCCTGTATTTTTGGGAAAGCCGCCTATGGGATCGCAGGGCGGCTTTTTATTGCAAAGTTTCACCCAAAGACGCGACAAAGACGCGATCGCGTTTCGATATCCAACTACTTTGTTGGGGTCTGACTGCTGCCGGCACAACCGCTCTAGTTCAAGAACAATTTTTTTTGCACGGCGATCGCAGTCGCCTTTTTCTGGGCACTCAGTTGACGCGATGGTCTGCGCGATCGGTTGTACTGGTATCGCTGGTGGTTGGTGTTGAATCATCGGGAAAGTAGTTAATAGGTTGTTCTTCCGGTTCAGGTTCCGGCTCTGGAGTTACAAGTTGTGAGTGAGATGCTAAGTCCATCAGTTCAACCCCAGTTCTCGCTTTAGATGTTGACAAAGCTCTCCAAGGGTGTTGAATCCAAAAACGCAGTTTCCATCGGTGTCAAGCAGCCAGCCTGACCAATTCCCCTTTATCCGAATGCTGAAGTCTTCACCCTGTAGCGTATTTAAGTCGTTGAGTAAATTGATTGCTGTCGTAAAATCCATCATGAATTGCTGCAAAGTTTTGACAAAATGCGCGATCGCTAAAATGAAACAAGGCAAAGTTCACCCTGGAAGCAGCCGCTCAGGATGCCGAGCGGCTTTTACTACCCGTTAAGGCATGTGGGTGTACTGCTGGAATTCTTGGTAAATATCTGCGATCTGCTCCTGCGTGGGCTTGGGTAAAGACTTGATTAGATTCGCAGCCTTGCGAGCGGCTTTCTTGGTCTTAGCTTTGCTCATTGCTTTGCGCGGACTCCGTTTCGTTAGCATTGTCGGCTAATTCTTGAGCAGCATCAAAGTTGCCTTTCCCTACTTCTTCGTCAGCGAGTTGGCGTAGGTCGTCAGCGCTGTATGTGAAATCTGGCATGAAATACTTGTGCCTTCTTTGTAGGTGTGTTCTATGCGGTGATTGACACTCGCACCCGTTAGGGTCAGTGCAAGCGTATGAACTGTTCATGACCTGGGTTTGCCGCCCCTAGCGCGAATGGCATCCCGTAAACTATCGCCCGTATCGTTGGTGCGATCGCGCTCGTCTTTCTCGTCAGGCTTGTCACTACCTGAACCTTTTTGACCTAGTAAATCTTTGTCGTTTGATGGCATAATTAGTTAATCCGTAAAGGGTTCCGTTGCCGTCGCCTAGTCCAGTTGAGCGGCAACGGTTTGGGCAATCTTCGGGAATCGAACCCTCTTTGAAGCGCCAGCGATCGCATGTCGTTTGCCTACGGACACAGTTATGAGCGAAAAACCCGGTGAGTACAAGGTTGAGAAATCTGAACCTAAAAAAGCTTTGGTCTATCCAGTTCCGCGTAAATCTAGAATTGTAATTTCGTCTAACGATGGTGAAACCATCACAGCAGAAGATTTACACGTGATCGCGATTCAATTACTCGTGGAAAACCCACAACGCAAATTGGAATACTGGATTAGGCTGATCGAATAGGTTTGATTGCTCACTCAATAGGTATACTCGGCCTGGTTCGCTCCAGGCTTTTTTGTGCGCGATACTTTCTCCCAAAACCTGAAGGCAGGCTGCCACCCGATCCTTACTCACCTTTACCAGGCGATCGGCGTGGCTATGCAGTTTTCAAGGTTCTGTTTGGTAGTTTTTGCAATGCGCTTTAACCTACGCGTGAGTTCACAAGTAGGCTAAACGTTGAATTAGGCTAGTCGATTGCTTTTGCTGGATAGCGCCAACCTAGGGTGTCCCAGGTTTTTTGTGATCGGATGTAGCGCGATCGTTTTAGTCGTGATGCGTTAAGTGTCGGCATACAATAAATTAGCCCTCCTTCAGGGAATGCTGGGGGTGGGTTAGCTCTCGGTAGGCATTCGCGGTGCTTTACCGGGGGCGCTGATTTATTTCAGTATACATTTATTTTGGTGCGCTGGTAACGCACTTGATAAAAAGTACAATAGAGGCTAATCAACATTTAGCGGAACCTAGGATTCGTTATGAGCGATAAGCCCAACTCCATAGAAGAACTAGAGCAGTGGCTAATCAACCACGCAGATGACGGGAAAATTGAGGGACAGCCCGTCATTGAAACAGGGACAATCGAAATACGTTCTGGATTTGTCCCTGGAGACTTATATGATGAAGCTTTGTTGCGTGGTGCTGCGTTGTCGTTCAATAAGTCGGAAATAGGTATTAATGCGCTCATACGTTTCTTGAGCGTAAACATCACCAATATGATTGAGGCTGGTGTCCTCAAGATGGGAGAGTATGAAGCCAGAACAGAGTTTCGTGCTTATATTCCGACTGGGCTGCACAACTTGGTGATGCGAAGGAAAGATCAGCTTGGTTTATCCAATTCTCAAATCATGACAATCTCTCTCAGTCTCTTTGTGAATGATTTGGCGATCAATGAGCTATATCAACAGTATTTAGACGCCTTGAGCGAAAAGTATGGATTGAGTACCAATCAAATTGAGCAAAAGATCTTTGATTTCCGACGCTATCAGGCGAGAGTGAAGCGACTTGAATTGTCTAAGGCTAAGGGGGAGTTTGTGAGCGATCGCAAGATTGCAACTTGATTTTGGTACTCATGCCAAAAAGCGATCGCCAGATGTCTATTGACATCCTCACATTACTGCGGCATTGAAGTAACATAGAAGCAATAACGAGGTAAAAGCAGTAGTCAACAACCCCACCCACAAGGGGATGGGGCTTGTTCCTAGCCGAAGTTATCGACTGAAACAATAGGCGCATTGACTGACGCCCTAAGCTTGAGAAAGTCATCACGGATATTCATTGATGCGTTGTAGTCGGCATGACACTCAAAACCGCATTTTTTACACCGAAAATCAGCTTGAGTTGGGCGATTACCTCGCTCAATGTGTCCACACTGACTACACTTTTGAGATGTGTAGCGTGGATCGACAAACCCGACGTTTACACATGCCGCTTCAGCTTTGTAGGTGACAAATGCCTGGAACTGAGCAAAACTCCATCCATGCAGTCTACGACGTTGAGCCTTTCTCATCTTGGCTCTGCCGCGAATATTCGTGAGGTCTTCAAAAACCAAGGTTGCACCGGACTCTACCGATTGAACCAAACGCTTAGAAAGCACATGGTCGCAATCTTTTCTGAAACGTTTCTGTTTGCCAGAGAGCTTTTTCAAGTGTCTCTTGGCAGACTTCGTGCCTTTAGATTGGAGTCTACGACGCAACTGAAATGTTCTATCTTCTACCTGTTTCCAATGGTCAGAACCATACTTGTTCCCATTGCTGTCAACGGCTGGAGTAGCAATTCCCAAGTCAACTCCAACAACGTGACTCGTTGGTTCAACCTTGGGAGTGTCTGTCTCCATAACGATGTGCAGCCACCAGCGTCCCTTCCGGTCACGCATCAAGTCTGCACTGGTATTTTTCCATCTCAGGAATTGACGATAGTACTCAGCTACCTCGAAGGACAACTTAATTCGTCCTCCAAGTGTGAGAATCGTCAATTCCTGACGGTCAAACCAGACGGTGTAAGACCGAGCATCGTACCGAATTGGACAATGCTTAGATACTGGACACCTAACAGACGAGCCTTTCTTCTTAAAGGCTTTAGCCGATTTCAAGGCTTCAGTTGCTTTCACTCTGGCTGCACAGACCAATTGAGAGGGCAAACCCGTCTCTAGTCGATGTTCGTAGTAAGTCGCTTTATGCAACTTTACGCCATTGGTCAGGTTAGAATCCCACCCGTACTTGCAAACAGCATTAAACGACCAAGTGTATTGCTCAATCGTTTGAGAGAGAGCCTGTGCTTCTTGGTCGCTTGGCTTAAGTTGCAGTCGGATGGTTCTTTGCATACAGATAGTATACTTCATATATGAGTGCAGATATCTGTCTTGCACAAAATTTGTCTAAGGAAGGCGTTACACCGCCCCGCCTGGAAACCCCGCCCACAAAGGGACGGGGTTTCCAGGCGGGAAGACTTTTATGAAGCCAGAAGATATTGATTGGAATGCGATCGCGTCTCGACTTCCCAAGGTGGAAGACACCCGAATCCAGACAGGCAAAATAGCGGTTGATATCTCCCCTCCTTGAAAGAGAGGGGATTCTGAGCTGATGTTACGCGGCGGTCTGAAGACACGCCGCTCCACATTTGTTTGAGTCGAGGGAGGGTATTACCCCTCGCCCCTCTCAGTTAAATCTGGACGTGCGCCTTTCGGTGCATCCAGCTTCCGATAATCTTGGCTCATGCCTTTGCTCATGTGAAGGTAATCGTGGCAGGACTCATGAATTGCTACCAGATTACTAGGCTTCCAATTGTTGTGGTTGCCGTCAATGTGGTGGAGATGCACCCTTTCTTCATCGTTGAAGAGTAATCCACATTGTCCACATGTATGATGCTGTCTCTTGAGTGCCTTGGCTGTGGCTCCGTCGTATTTATCGGAGTTTCTCTTGCTCCAGTAGATGATATCTCCGTCGAAGGGGCTTTTATCTCCCTTGACATTGACGTGTTTGTTTTCCGAATAAGGAACTCTTGGGAATGCCTTCTCTATTAAGGCTGTAACCTGATAGCGGTTGAGCTTAGCTTCCTTATTAAAAACTTTCCATGTTCTGTGGTCTAGGTACCACAGGGAGAACCTGGAACCGTCCATCTTGCAATAGCGGTGGTAGTTTCTCCATCCCCTGATGATAGGAGCAAGTTTCTCGGCCTTGATTTTTGCACCATAATTCGAGCTGTTGACAACGTGTTTGACCTTTAATTGGAAGGCTTTGAAATTCTCCTCTGAGGGAGTACATCTGAACTTCCCATTTTGCTGCACCCTGAAATTCCATCCGAGGAAGTCAAATCCGTCTGTCGAGGCTACCAGTTTGGTCTTGGAGGCTTTTACGTTCAACCCCCGAAGCGCTAGGAACTCTTCCACCTTAGTTAGGACTTTGGCGGCATCATCGTTAGGCTTAAGAATGAACACCATGTCGTCGGCGTATCTCACCGAGTTGTAGATGTCTTCGATTCCGTCAAGTGCTATATTTGCCAGTAATGGGCTAATAACGCCGCCCTGGGGTGTTCCCTGGTTGGGGAAGTCTGGATTTATTCCGGACTTCAAGCACCTCCATAAGCCCGTTTTAATGGACTGTGGGGCAATTACTTTGCTCATCAGTATGGCGTGGTCGATGCGGTCAAAACACTTTTCAATGTCCAGTTCAAGAATTCTCTTGCTCAACCCTCCTTTGTTTGAGCAGAGATTTAGGAACAGTATTTTCTGGGCATCGTGCGCCGCTCGTCCGGGTCTGAACCCGTAACTTCTGGCATGGAATAGTGCTTCGTGTGCTGGTTCGATGGCGTACTTGGCGAGACACTGCCAAGCTCTATCTGAAATCGTAGGAACCTTTAGGATTCGCTTAGTACCATCCTTCTTTGGGATTGGAATTTCTCTAAGTCCTTGATGCTCCCAGTGATGCACCCTGCCTTTAAGCAGTTCGTTCAGCTCAAAGCGTTCTCTGAAACTGAGACTTGCTTTACCATCTACACCAGCGGTTTTCTTACCCTGATTTAATTGCGTCACTTGACGAATAGCCAATAACCTAGCGCTTTGGCTCCTCAGAATTAGCTTCTGAAGATTTCTGGCTCGTGCCTTGTCTTCAGCTCGAATAGCTTTCCACAATCTGACTTGTAGGCGGAATAGGTTGCGCCGGAATTTCTTCCAGTCCAACTTTCTCCAAGATTCACTATGATTGCTCATGTGCCTAACCATGCTCTACTTACCTTCTTGGGTTCTGATTACCTCAGCGAAATTACTCGCTGTCCTACCCGAAGCTTGAGGCTTCCGCGTCCTGTCTCGCCTACTGGAGTTTCGACCTGCTCCAGACTCAAGCGTCGTTTTTATTCGTTCCCCTTCCCGATTGACTGACGATTTAGGGCGGTTCAATTTGCCTATTCTCTTCTCAGGGATGCCCTTATCCGCAAGATACAGGGCGAGAATATAGAGAATGAAGTCCCCATTTTGTGTTCAGATTGTGGCTTTCATATAAGACACTTTTCTAGAACCTGTTTACCCATGTCGTCTCCCCGTTAGCGCCAGGGTGCCTATCTGCTTCAGCCCTGGTTGCGCCCTGTTCCCAGCTTCACTCTGCAAGATTCCAGGCTTGCTCGGTGTGGGCAGATTGGGAGTCACATCACCCCAGATGGGCAGGACTTTAACCTGCATCTAGGAAGGAGTTATGAGGGATTTACCCTCACCTCAGTTTATGGATTCGCTGAGAACGAATCGCACCTCACGGTATGATTTAGACAATCCCTTGAACAAATCAATCCGTTGCGGGAGTATCAATGCTCCCCTACCCAACTCGGCTAAGTCTAAACCTAGCTGTGTGGTTACTTTTCTAGCTATGTTTGCTGCTCCGTTCGCATCGGAGTTAATCAGCCAACCCGAAGCTGTTCTGTACAATCCACGTTTTACCCTTTGACCTGACGGTTTCCATCCTGCGGGTTTTTCACCATGCTTGTAGAGGGTATCGCCATCCAGGTAAGACGCTTTTGACGTGTATGCTTCCTCCGTAATTGTTAGTTGTATTCCGTATTCTGGACAGAGCTGCTTGAGTCGTTCGATGAGTCGCTTTGTGGGGATAACTACAAAGTTCTGATTGTTCCGTTTGCCCATGTTGGAGCCGCTTTTCTGTCCTTCGTTCCAGCCAACAACGAGGTTTCCAACTCTGTCATTGAGGCATTGATTAACAATAAACCTAGCTGCCTTGTTAACAGCGTCACGCATCTGGCTGTTACGCTTGCGCTGCACTCTGTCTAAATTAGAGTCCCAGTAAAAATCAGATTTACCCTGTTTGTACTTGGCAACTAAACGGCAATATCCCTGATTCGTCGCTTTGAGCTTACGCCCGTCGATAATGAGACTTTTGCCACGAGTCGAAACACCCGTCAGCCAGTTTGTGCCACCATGATCGAAACTCCAAGCCTGTGAGTAATCCAGGTTAGGGTTGTGGGCAATCGCTTCCTTGCCATCGTCAATCACCCAATCAATCCACAGTTCGCCGTAATTGGGACGAATTGTTACTTCTTTGACCCAGTCAGAATCAATGAACTCTGGGAGATGCAAAGCAATATCAGTGATGAGATGCGGTTTCGTCTCTCTGCTAATTGATGGGTAAAAGCAACCCTCTTTGTAAGTCAAGGCTTGGCGAGGGAATGTAACAGCAGCAAGTCCTCCCTTTTTCCTGTACCTTGGCAACGACGGTCTATCAACTTCTCCTCTGTAGTAGAGATTAACCAGCCCGTTGTAGCTCCCAATCGACTCACCAACTGTCTTTAAAGTCTGTTGTGCTGACTGAGCCGCCATCGCTTTGTAGTGCGGATTCTCCTTGAGAACCTTGTCTAACTCAGGGTAAGTTGTATGGCATTTGTAGGTTTTCCATCCGTAGCAAAGTTCATCGCCACGCCAGTAAGTTGTAAACGCATTACCCTGCTGCTCAAGCTTACTGTAGTGCGTTTGCTTGGTGTAATAAATCGCGCAATTAATCAGACTATTGGCGTGTTCGCATTGGTCAACCCAAAACGCTTGTTCTTCCTGGGTAAATCTAGCCCTAACTGGAATTGTCTTGTACAAATTGTTCCCTTTGTTTAGGTTGACAGCGCATTTGTGACGGTTTTTAAGTATTCTCTAAACACGAGTGACACATTGGTTGAAAGTCTGCGTCAAACAGCCTTAACTGACCTCGCTTTTCAAGCGCCCACTGTTTAGGAACTGGTTCGCCCCAGCCCCAAAAAAACTTTTTCTTTACACGAGCTTCTAATCTGTCAATCCATTGACCCCATTCGGGATATATTGCCGAGGCTTCATTTCTTACCTGCTGACTTTGGGTTGTGCCACACAAACACTCGCCAGAGCGACACAGTTCTTTGTTAACTGGGTTGATCGGACACTTCTGTTCGCCACAAAGCGCTTGGCAGTCTGTTTTTTGCCAATGATGAATGACGTTTACCCAAACATTGTTAATCCTGTCGCCGTCAGTCCGAATCTCTTTGCCTGCAAGGTTTTTTGCTCGGTTGTTAGACTCCGCAATCCTTGCACCATTGATTAATAAAATTTTTCTTCCCCTTTTACCTTGACGAATGTGTTTGGAAAGTGCGTGACTGTAAGCACTCTTTTTAAGAACATGGTAGGCATAAGAATGTGCTGAATTTTGACCTGTGCCTACCCCAAAAAATCCCTTTCTCAATACATACTGTTCGTAAGAATCTTTGGCGTCAGCCTCTATGTAAGGTATGCCAATTGACTCAACATACAGTCTCACAAACTCAGTCGTTTCTTTAATTCCTGTGCGGGTGTTCACATGGAGGATGTAATCAGGTTTAACACCTAGCACCAAGCAGACTTGAAGCGCTGCCATAGAATCTCCTCCACCAGAGAACATCAAAACCTTTGCATATGGTTGATGAGCCTTGATGGCTTTGTCTAATATTTCTGCGCTTTGTTTTAACAGTGGTTCGCTTGCATTCATTCGTGTAGCGGCTATTTGCTTTACATCGCTGTTGTTTTTCAGTATAGTTGCTACAACAGCAGTAGTCAACAAAATTCCGGAAATGGCTAAACTTTCAAAAGAAGATTATGAGTATCGGCGTACAGACAATTCAGTGTCATTAATCAATTATCATTTTGTGTTTGTACCTAAGCGGCGCAAACCTGTGCTAGTCAAGGCTGTAGCTCACCGATTACAAGAGATTATCTTCGAGCTGGTTACAGAGCATGGATGGAAACTAATTGCACTGGAGGTTCAACCCGACCATGTTCATTTCTTCATTAATGCTCCTACCCATGAATCCCCTGCTGATATTGCACGGTGGGTCAAAGGCAGAGCATCGCATCACCTAAGAAAAGAGTTTCCAGAACTAAAAAAACTACCTGCGCTATGGACTCCGACCTATTTTGTAGCAACGACAGGTCAGGTCAGCACCGAGGTAGTTAAAAAATACATTGAGAATCAACGTGGCAAGTAGCGGATACACTGGGCTAAAGCCCTAAGTCGCTTTCATCCCCTCGCTAAAGCGGAGGGGTTCTCAGCTTTTATGTGTTTTCGTTAACTCTTCTGTGCTTTCATCCCCACACTCCGCTACGCTGCGTATGGGGACTTCCCGCACAGAAGAGTTAAAGGTTTCAACAGCGCCTTAATCCAGGGATTCTTGTTTCTGAGGATACTCTCATTTACCCCACACTCCCTTTGAGCCATTAGCGATGCGGACTGTAGGCTACCGAATCTTTCTATCGCAAGTTGCTCTAGTTGCGTGAGTGTGAGCTTGCGGTACTTCTTTTCTTGTGACATGGTTATCTTTTTTGTGTGTTTTTCTAGCGGTTTTCATTAGACCGAAATTGGCGAAGGTCTTGTCATATCTCAACCCCAAACTCCTTACCTAAAGCAGCTTCAATCCGACGAAGCACCTCTATAGGTACAGCTTGAGACTCTTTCTCGATCCGACTCCAGTTCTGAGGCGACATCCCAGCCGCTTCACAAATCGCCTTGAGCGTTCGATGGTCATTCTCTCTAGCTTGTTTGATGCGTTGTCCCAGTCCCGGAACATCCACCTCTATTACCTTGATTATCTTCAACGCCTGCATACCTTAACCTCGTCAATTACAACGTATCAAGTTATCTCATTAAATATTAACACTTATCCTGTAATCAGTTCTCACGTAACATGTTAAAATAATAAGTAAGCAAAAGGCGATCGCGCACGGTCTGGAAAACTCACGCGATCGCCCTTGCCAAATAAAAGCAGTGCACACTTAGAGCATCATGATAGCATCAGCCTCCCTCGTATCGCACAAGCAGCGCATCACCAGGAAGTTCCTCGGCTTTCTACAGCGCACGTTCAAAGACCTGTTGGACATTGGTAGTGAACTGTCCACGCTCAAGTCAGAACTCTGCCGCAAGGAGTTCGGAGAGTACCTGAATGAGGAGTTCAGGGGAAGTAAATATCTAGCAGAAACCGCGATCGCGCTTTCCTCTTGGTTCTCTCAACTCAGCGATCGCGTGCAATCACACATCCTCAAGGCCAACTCCATCCAAACCTTAACCAACTGGTCCTTGGCTGCATTACGAGAGTTACCCAAAGTAGGGGAAGAGGTAGTGCGATCGCTGCTCAAGCTTGGTGCCGTTACAGTCAAAAAAATCCGGGAAGTCGCCGGCACACCCACCAAAACCAGAAAGCCAGCCCCAGCCACCGAAGTGTTGGAAACCAAGCTTCAGGAATCCTGGCAACGTCTGCACAACTTAGAAGTGGAACTGTATGAAGCGGATTCCATCTCACGAGACAGCATTAAAGTTGCTATTGAGGTGGCGAACAAGGATTTCGCCTATTGTGCTGGGAAACTGGGTATTAGCGTTGGTGAAGCCCTGCGACGGGTCAAGGGGGATATTGCCGTTGTCAGCCAGCAAGAAATTGACCAACGAGTAGAAGCCGCGATTGCGCAGAAACGTGCCGAGGTGGAGGAAGCACTCACCCAAACCCAAACCCAAGCCGAACAAGAAGTCCGAGCGATGCACGCGCTGAAGCTCAAGTACGCTCAAGAAAATGAGCAGCTTAAATCCCAGCTCCAGCAGATTCAGGAAGTGTTACGGGAGAAAGAACTTTATCGGATTCGGGTGGAAGAGTTGGAACGCGAGCTCGCCAAGGCACGGCAGGTAGAAGATGTGGTGAAGGAACGCATCGCGCCGGTGTTGCAGCAGGTCGCTGAACTGAAAGAGGAACGCGATCGCCTGCTGGCTCAACTGGCAGCAACCCAACCGGAAGAACCTGTAAAAATCAGCCCTGAAGAGTGGAAGAAGCTCCAAGCTCGAAGAGTTGAAGCTGATTTAACAGTAGAAGAGTTCGCCAAGATTGCGCTTGTACCCTACAGCCATACACGGGGTAGCGATATTCTGGAATCCCAAGTTGGTGAGGTGTGGGAACGTTTAGAGCGCCACATTGAGGAAAAAAGCGATCGCGGCAGTACCAAGCGCATGACGATGAGCTACGGCGAAGCGCAACGGTACGGGATGAAAAACTATGGGGAAAAGAGCGATCGCGAAGCACAGCGATTAGAAGCTGAAACCCTTTCCGTGTATCACCCAGAGAAAGCTAAGTTGTTAGCCCAGATGCAAAAAGAGGTATTGAAGTATGGGTTAAAGCTGCGCGATTTAGTGGCTGAGCCGTTTAGTGTTTGTGTTTGTACTGGCGATTTGAAGCGGGTTTTGGCGAAAATGTCATTAAGCGTGTTAACCAACGTCTTGCAGGCGCAGCAGGTAATTGACGGACAGTTGGGTAGGGCGATGCCAATTAGCTCGTTTACTGAACTGATGCAGACTCTACAAAAATCCCAACACGAGCAACTGGAACTGTTCTAAAAGTGAAACAGATATTTAACTTTCCCCTCCCTCCCACACTTAATGAACAGATTCGGGAGGCTCGCGCCCATTGGGCAATTTCAGCCAAGACCAAAAAAGAGTGGACTGGGATAGTTGCCCAAGAAGCATTCGGTACATCTCAATTTACTGGCAAAGTGTGGATGGATTTCGTGTGGGGATTGCGACGATTTGATCGCGATCCTGACAACGTAGCTGCGGCAGCCAAATACATTTTGGACGGTCTAAAAGTCGCCAAAGTAATCAGAGATGATAACTTAACTGTGATTCAGTCCCCCGTCATCCACTGGTACGAGAAAGACCCCACACCTAGCGTGATGGTCACCATCGCGGATTCCCCTGGTTTTATTTTCGAGCGCATGTCTGTTTTCCAGCAATTAGTTAGCTAATAGGAGCAAGTTACATGTTTGTCACTTCAAGATTTCAGTGGTCTGACAGAGCATTCCGTGAATGTCGTGCATTGCAGAACGATTTTTTATCCAGAATCAGCCTTCAGGCAAATCCCCCATCTTCTGCGGATAGTGTGCGGTTTTATTTTGTGGAATGGGAGTCTGAGGGAAATCGTGGACTTATCAATATAGGTATGAATTACTTACACGCCCAAGGCTTGCCAAACACAGGTGGAACTTGGTTGAGCGAGACATTTGAAAGTGACGGCGTTGTGTACGCGATCGCTGCTGTTTGGTGGGATTAAGCGCTATCCGCTCAACATTGTACAAAAGAGTGAGTTAAGTTATGAAAAGCAAGAAGAAAAGGCTCGGAAAATATACACCTGCGCCTTGGAAAACTGATGAAATCCATTTTGTTGGAACAGACGAAGAGGACAGTCAGACCATTGCGTATGTGAGCGATCATCGCAACAGAAAACGGAGAACAGAAACTGAAAACAAAGCCAACGCAAAATTAATAGCTACGGCTCCTGAACTACTAGAAGCCGCTAATGATTTTGTGTGTAGATTGGAAGATTCCAGCCTAGACGACATTGAAGAAACACTGTGGCGTCCCGATGGTGATGGTTGGGAGGAACTTACACGGCTTAAAGCAGCAATACAAAAAGCGCTGATGTATTAGCGATCACGCAGGATATTCAACAACTAAAAAACAAGGAGAAATATCATGGTAAAACTCGGATTCCACGCACCCCTAACCCGCCTATATGTATTCATCAAGAATGAAGGTAACGCCCTTTGGTACTACCTCGACGACGGGAATAAAGTCTACATCCATGAGACCGCCATCACCGGCGTACTCAAGCACTTTGAGGTGAAGGAGGCTAACACTAGTTTTGGGGACGATGTAAAAGCTGACCTTGAGATTATGGCAGATCGCCGCTATGTGCTCCGGTCAGGTGTTGATACCGCCTTCACCAAAGGAATGCTCATGACGATCGCGGCCCTATCAGACGAGCAACTCAATCACCCCCTCACTTTGGAACTCAAGCCAGGGGAGAAGAAGGGTAATGTCTTAGTTAGTGCTCGTGACCCTGAAACGTTTGAGCCTATCAAAACGGGAACTTGGGGAAATGCCAACTGGGATGAATTAATGAATCAAGCCTTATCTAGATTTGGTGGTGTAGTTGTACCTCCCAGTCCACCACAAAGACCTGCCACTCAACCCGTACCTATATCAACCAATCGCCCAGCCCTGTACCAACAGCACAACCACTTAATTAAGGTTGTGCGATCGCGTACTGGACATACACAAGCCCAAATCGCTGCTTGGTGTCAAAAATACAACGCAGGCGCTCCCGATCAACTTCCCCCTGAGATTTGCCGACAACTTGTTGACTCCTTGGTTTTAAGCTGGGGTGACAACCATTTCCAAACTCCTGAGCTTTGTGAAAAGTCCTACTTCGGCAAGGTCAACATTCTCGTTAACGGTGGGATGGGATTGGGTGACGCGATTGTTTCTTGGATGGATGGTGTTACCAATGTGCCAGTCGGTAGCCGATAGGTAACACTTTCGTACAAAAAACCCCCTCAATCAACATCGAGGGGGTTTTTGTCAGGGTGCCAGGAGAGTATCGCCTGAAGAGTTCGGAGTGTTGCGTGAAGTGTCGATCGCGTCAATGCGATTCAGGTAGCCGCAGTTAGTGCAGTACAGGAACTGTCCGACCTCAAACGATTTGCTACCCACAGCCCACCAGTATTTGCACTGGTCGCAGGAGAAATGGTGCAGAAGCTCTTGGTTGGCTTTCATAACCCGTGAGTGGCTTGTAGTGCTTCAAACAGCGATCGCGCTTCCTCACTGGTTAAGCACTCAACATTATCTGCAACTAACCGTGCCGCCTGCACCAGAGACGCATCACAACTGTTAACTTTCGCCTCAATGCAGCTCAACATCTCAATGTCGTCTGGGTCAAACGTTTCTACCTGTTCTCCCATTGCTTCCAGAAACCGTAGCTGTCCCCGTTTGAGAGTGATGGTGCCGTCCATGTGGCGGGACATTAAAGATCGGACGCGATCGCACACCAACAAAAATTCTTCTCCAACCACTAACTCTTCTAAATTTTCAACCTTCACTAGGAGCTCCTTGTCCCAGACCTTAACAACACACTGTCTGGTTTTCACTTCACTGACAATACTCCAGCATCCGTCATATCTTGCCAGAGTTCCATCCCCTTTCTTCATAATCTGGCAGATGTCGCCTACCTGCCAAGGGTTGTGGTAGTCTCCACGTTCTGCATGGCGATCGCATATTTCAGCAACAACGTTCCTCACCTTCTTCCCCGACGGGCGTTTCCCATCTTGGGTCAATTCTTCCCAAACCTCAACCTTCTGTTCATCATCAACCAGTCGTGACAGCGGGTAAGCCTGCTCACCACTACTCGGCAGCAACTGACAACCATTAGTTGTCAAAACATCCACCACCTTAGCAGCGGCTATCTTCTTATCCCCATTTTGGTGAGAGAAGCCAAATCGGTCTTGGCAGTACGCCTCCCAAGTGGGGTGGGTTGAGCGGTAGAGTCTGCGATCGCGCAACTGTTTCAACGCCTTACCGGCTTCGTAGAATGCGGCCTCAACCTTGCGTTCGAGGTGGATGCGATCGCGTTGCTCATCGTAACTCAGATCTGATTGACAACTATCAGTTGTCAAAGCACTATCATTGGGTTGGTCTAGACGGTGTTTAAGGTAGCTGGTAAGACTAATTAGTTTCTTCTCGGTATTTTTAGTTGCTACCATTTCAGATGCTGGAGCGCGATCGCCTGTTGATGAGATCATACGAGGTGCCTCTTTAATTTGAGTGGTGAAATTTAACCCTCGATACAAGTCGAGGATAAAATCTGTGGCAGCGTTAAATGCCACTATCGGAACATCTAGATTGGAAAGAGCTTCTGCTGCGGCTATTTGGTCAGCTTCGGTGAATGCGCCGAAGTACTGGGTGAAACCCGCGCCGTCGGTGGAGTGGTACGGGGGGTCAAATACTACGAAGTCATCTGACTGGATATGCTGTATGGCGTCTTCCCAAGACTTGACGGCAAATTCCCAATGTTCAATGACCTGCTTGTAATGGGTTAGGTCAGTTTGCCCATGAAACTTTTTGTAATCGCCCCAAGGAACGTTGAAGAACTTTTCCTTGCTGGAGCGGTATAGCCCACGCCAGCATGTGTGGTTGAGGTAATAGAAAAGTTGCGCTTGGTCGAGGTCGCCAGCATTAAAGCGATCGCGACACTCTAGGTAATAGTCTTTATCTGTGCTCAGATCGATAGTCAACCTTCCGTCGGTTTGCACCCACTCCCAAAGTTGGATTAAAAATGGGTTCTTGTCACACAGGTATGCGCGATCGGGTTGTAGGGCTAAGGGGATGGCACCAGAGCCTAACGTTAAGTCGCAGTATCGCCTGTCTCGATGTGACGTGTATAACTCCTGAAGTAATGGAATTGCCCAACTCTTGCCCCCTGCCCACTTCAGGAAGGGCTTAGCAACTTCAGGTTGAGTTAATACAGGTTCTGTAACAGTTGTCACCGTTGGTCGCAGTATGGAAAGCTGCTGATGTTGTCGCGGCGGTTCTTTATACCACTTGGACTGTCTCATGTTCGCAAAATGGTTTTGCCACCACTGAACGTTGTCCCGCCAATAGCCTGTTGCCGCTCTGACGCCTGCTCGGACGCGATCGGGGTACGTCACATCTACAATGGGTCGCTTGCTGTCAGCGCTACAAGTCAGTCCGTATTGATCACAAAACCAAAGTAATGGGGCGCAGGATTCATCGAGCAAGGAGCCATATAAATGAACGTGCTTGATACCTGCGGCAGCAATCAGGGGAATCACTTGGTGTAGAGTTTCCCAGTACGTAGGAAGCCAAGACCGCATTCGTCCCAATATGCACCAGCCACCAAGACCAATCCAATCTTCGGGGGAAGCAAACTCTAAAATTTGCTCCACGCATTCTCTGTACTGGTCTGCTGTTACCCCTTGGCAACCTAAAATGAGTTTTCTAGGCTGTAGGTGATCGCGTTGACTAACCAAGTATCTAGCCGCTTCAACGGTGGTTGTAACGGCAGCCTTGGCATCCTCTTCACTCCAACGGCGCTTAATTTTAGCTCCATCCAACCAAACTTCATCAATAAGTAGGTCATAAGACGCTAAAGCGTAAGCCTGCCACTCAAATAATGCCAACAGACGGCATCTTGCAAAGGGTTGAAATGGTGTTGTATGCGAAACAACTGGGAATTCATAAAATCGGTTGTTTAACCGCGTTGATGCTGTATTTTCCCACTTAAGCTGTCTCGTTAGAGCTTGCTCGAACGTTAAACGGTCTTCTGGTGAATCACTAAAGGCACCAGAGTCAACAAGTCCGATCGCGTCATGCGCTTCTGGGTAGTTTCGAGAATAAGCAGCTGTATAGCAACGATATCCACCTAAGTCTTGAATCTCACCCTGTGTGTTGTTAG
>NZ_DATNPA010000296.1:0-9960 GCF_036703385.1 Allocoleopsis sp.
CAGTTGAAGCAGCTGTACAATGGGCTGCCAATATGACTTGGAAGGGCATTGCACCAATTGTGCATCGCGCCCTTGACCATCTATGACAAAGGCATCAAAGTCCTACCAACCGAGTTAGAACAGTACCATCCTTTCTGGCAGCGTTCTGAGACATTGCCCAAATGGGATATCACGATTGTCCCTGGTTGACTGGTATCTTATTTTCTTGCAAGTCCCTAAGCTGATTTCTTTTCAGTGCTACTCCCTTTTTGGCTTTTGCAGACTATGGATGTGGACACTCTCTTCGTGCTTCTCGTGGATGGCGACGAAGCTAACTACAGTCTCATTAGAACTTTAATCAGCCAATTTGAGACGATTAAAGTCGAGTTAGACTGGGTGGCTACAGCGTCGGAGGCGTTAGAATTGATGCGCCAAAACCGCGATGATAATGTCAATCAAGCCTACGATATCTATTTGATTGATGCTCAGCTAGGAGAAACGATCGCTGAGCATTGGCAACCAGCTTTACTGGAAGAAAGCCCTACTTTCCCTTTCATCCTGCTCACCGATACTCCTAAAGCAGGCATCGCAGCACTGGCGGCGGGCGCATCTGACTATTTGGTGCGCCATCAATTGAGCACCCCTCTCCTAGAGCGATCGCTACGTTTAACTCTCGCTCATACCCAACTCAAGGCTTGCCACACTATTACTGATGCCTTCGGCGAGATTCACTTCCACCAGCAAGCTGAAGCCAGAATTAGATTACTCAATGCCCAACTCGAACAACGGGTGAGCGATCGCACCGCCGAGTTAGAACGGATTAATCAAGAATTAATCCAAGAAATTGAAGAACGTCGGCGGGTGGAGGAGGCCTTACGGGAAAGCGAAGCACGATTTCGTCAGTTGGCTGAAAAAATCGAATCCGTTTTCTGGATGATTAAACCGGATCTGAGCGAACTCCTCTATATCAGTCCGATGTACGAGCAAATTTGGGGACGTAGCTGCGAGAGTTTTTACCAAAATCCCTATTCCTGGTTTGAAACCATGCATCCCGACGATCACGAACGGATACGTGCCAGTGCCGAACAAGCGGCTCTATCTGACTATCACCAAGCCGAACTGGAAATAGAGTATCGCATTGTGCGACCGGATGGCAGCATTCGTTGGATACGTGCTCGTGGTTTCCCCATCCGCGACGACGCTGGAAATGTCTGTCGTGTGGCGGGTATCAGCGACGATATCACAGAGGATAAACAGGCACAGGAGGAGTTGCGCCAAAGCCAGCTTTTCATTGAAGCGATCGCAAACTCGTCGCCGTTGCTTTTATACATCTACAACTTGACCACAGGGCAAAACATCTATGCCAATCGCCAAATTGTTGAAATATTAGGCTACACACCACAGGAGGTTCAATTCGCAGGGTTCCAGTTTTTTTTAAATCAAGTACATCCAGATGACCTCTACCTTATGGAGCAACTCTCTCGTCGCTGCGCTGAGCTTGCTGATGGTGAGGTGGTTGAGACAGAGTACCGGATCAGGCACAAAAACGGGTCTTGGCGCTGGTTGCGATCGTGGGACGTTGTGTTTACCCGAAGTGCTGATGGTTCTCCCGTACAGATTCTCGGTGCAGCTTTAGATATTACCGATGCCTATCAACAAGCTACACAACGCAAGCAGGTTGAATTGCAGCTCCAGGAAAGTGAATCACGACTGAATGCAATTGTCAATAGTACCTCTGATGGCATTCTGATCGTCGATAAACAGGGCATCGTGCGCTTTGCTAACCCAGCCGCTGCCAAGCTGTTTGGCAGAACACTAGAACAGTTGCTCAATTATGATTTTGGAGAGCCGATACTGGTGGGTGACGTAGCGGAGTTGAGCATTATTCGCTCTGGCGGGGAAATCGGGATGGGAGAAATGAGTGTCGCCCAAACCGAATGGCAAGGGGAAGCTGTTTATATTGTCTCCCTACGCGATATCACCGAGCGGCGACAAGCAGAGGACGCATTGCGCGAAAGTGAAGAGCGGTTCCGCCAGTTAGCCGACAATATCCAAAACGTCTTTTGGCTGTTTAACCCCTATACAAAGGAGTTACTTTACGTCAGTTCAGCCTATGAAGCCATTTGGGGACGCCCTTGTGAGAGTGCTTACGCCACGCCTTCCAACTGGGTAGATACTCTTCATCCCGAAGACACAGAAATTGCGATCGCATCCTCAACCCAACAAATGCAAGGAGAGCCAACAGATGTAGAGTATCGGATTGTTCGCCCTGATAGTCAAATCCGCTGGATTTTGGCTCGTACCTTTCCGATTAAGAATGAACGGCATGAGGTCTACCGAGTTGCTGGAATTGCCGAGGATATCACTGATCGCAAACAAGCTCAAGAGGCACTACGCCAGAGTGAGGAACGTTTCCGTGCCATTTTTGAAAACGCAGGGATTGGGATTGCTGTGGTTGGCACCGACCTCAAACTCGTGCAGACGAATCCGTTCTTTCAACGATTCCTGGGATATAGCGCACAAGAATTGGCAAGCCTAGACTACACCGATATCACCTATGTAGACGATTCGGTTATTGAGCAAGTCCTAGCGCAAGAGTGTATGGCGGGAACCCGTAATGGTTATTGCATCGAGAAACGATTTATCCGTAAAGACGGGGAAATCATCTGGGGAAACCTCACCATTTCCATTATTAGGGATACCGCTGGACAGTTTCAATTCGCTGTTGGCCTGGTTGAAGATATCACAGAGCGCAAACGAGTCGAATCACAATTACAACAATACCGCGATCGCCTGGAAGAGTCGGTGGAACAGCGCACCGCCCAACTCACCAAAGCCAACGCTCAACTGCAACAGGAAATAATCGAACGCCAGCGAGCCGAGTCAGCTATTCATTTCCAGGCGCGTCTCTTAGATGTCGTTGAACACGCTATCATTGCCACGGATTTGTCCGGAGTCATCATTTATTGGAACCGATTTGCCGAACAGCTCTATGGCTGGTCAGCCACGGAAGCTCTTGGGTACAATATCTTGGAAATTACCCCCTCTGAGGCCTCTCAAGAGCAAGCCGCTGAAATTATGTCCTGCTTGAGTAAGGGTGAAAGTTGGTCTGGGGAATTTTGGGTTCAGCGTCGAGATGGCACTGCCTTTCCCGCCTTGGTGAGTGACTCGCCAATTTATGATGAAACCGGTTTGTTAATCGGGCTGGTTGGCATTTCCTTTGATCTCACAGAGCGTAAACAGGCTGAAGAGGCACTGCGAAAGGCCAATGCCGAACTAGGAATTAGGGTAGAAGAGCGAACCAAAGATTTAGGGAGTGCCATCGAGCGGTTGCAGCAAGAGATTGTGCAGCGCAAACAAGTTGAGGACGCCTTACGAGGCTCACAAGCTCGCTTTGCGGGCATCCTAGAAATTGCCAATGATGCGATCATTGCCGTGGATGCGGCTCAACAAATTACCCTATTCAATCAAGGCGCTGAAAAGATTTTTGGTTACACCCATCAGGAGGTTTTAGGTCAATCCCTGAGCTTACTCATGCCCACACGTTATGCGGATGCTCATCATCAAGATGTTGTCAACTTTTCCCAATCAGCGGGTGAAGCCAGAAGAATGGGAAACAGGCAGGAGATTTGGGGGCGTCGTAAAGATGGGTCAGAGTTTCCCGCTGAAGCCTCAATTTCTATGCTAGAACTTGGCGGTGAAAAAGTATTTACCGCCATCCTGCGAGATATTAGCGATGCCTATCGGCAAGCTGCGCAACGCAAACAAGCAGAGGAAGCGCTGCAACTGCAAATGAACCGAGATCGGGTACTCGCGCAGATTTCCCAACACATCCGACAGTCTTTAAATCTGGATCGAATTCTGAATACCACGGTTCATGAAGTGCGGCAACTGCTCCAAGCAGACCGAGCTTTAATCTTCCGTCTCGAACCCGATAAAATCGGCAGGGTCAGCCATGAGTCGGTCTTTCCAGGTTTGCCTTCAACCGTCGGACACCAATATGAAAATGAAAAATTTCCCCTAGATTGCTATCAAAATTACTGTCAAGGTAAGGCGAGAATAATCACCGACATTACCCTCGATGAAACAGCCTCTTGTCTACTGGAATATCTGCAAGAATTAGATGTAAAATCTAGATTATCCGTTCCTATATTGCACAACAATTCTGAATTTTCAATTCAGCAATCAGAATTAGAGTCCCAGCCAAATTCAGAAGCTAACATTCAAAATTATTCGTTGTGGGGACTGCTGATTGTTCATCAGTGTAGCCAGATACGATATTGGCAATCGTGGGAAGTGAATCTACTTCAGCAATTAGCTACCCAAGTTGCGATCGCGATTCAACAAGCTGAACTCTATCGGCAGTTAGAAATTGAACTCAATGAGCGCAAACAAGCGCAGGCTCAACTCCAGCAAGCCAAAGAAGCGGCGGAAGCTGCCAACCATGCCAAAAGCGAATTTCTGGCTAACATGAGCCATGAACTCCGCACCCCCCTCAACGCGATTTTGGGTTTCACTCAACTCATGACCCATGAGCGATCGCTCATGGAGCCGTTATCATTGGAGTCATTACCCAGCACACACACCGTCCATGCCCTATCCACCCAGCAACATGACTATCTGGGAATTATCAATCGCTCAGGTGAGCATTTGCTGCTATTAATTAATGACATTTTGTCAATGTCTAAAATTGAGGCAGGCAGGCTGACCCTCAATGAAAACAGTTTTGACCTGTATCGCCTACTCGACAACCTGGAAAAGATGTTCCAACTCAAGGCCACTAACAAAGGCTTAGAGCTGCTCTTTGAACGTACATCCGATGTGCCCCAATATGTCCATGCGGATGAGAGGAAATTGCGCCAAGTTGTGATTAACCTGTTGGGAAATGCCATTAAATTTACTCAATCAGGTCGTGTAATGCTGCGCGTGACCGGAGAGTTGAATGTTGGAAGGTTTAAGGTTGAAGCTTCAAAGCCGTCTTCCAACCTGGACCCAAATAACCTGCAACCTGTAACTCTTCGGTTTGAAGTGGAAGATACAGGCCCTGGCATAGCACCAGAGGAGCTTGACCGCTTGTTTGAGCCGTTTGTTCAGACCCAAACGGGGAGAAAATCTCAGGCCGGGACTGGTTTGGGCTTAGCGATTAGCGATCGCTTTGTGCGGATGATGGGAGGGACAATTACAGTCAGCAGTGTTCTAGGAAGAGGAACGATTTTTAAATGGGATGTTCGGATGAACTCGGTTCAATCTGCCCAAGTCTTCCCTCAGGAGCCTAAGCGCCAAGTGATAGGTCTCGCACCGAACCAACCGAAGTATCGCATCCTCGTGGTTGAGGATAGCTTAACCAATCGTAAACTTCTGACGAATCTGCTCACACTACTGGGATTTGAGGTGCGAGAAGCCCAGAATGGTCAAGAAGGAGTTGCCCTCTGGGAAAGTTGGAAACCCCACCTGATTTGGATGGATATCCGGATGCCTGTGATGGATGGGTATGAGGCAACTCAACAGATTAGAGCCCAGGAGAGTCACTTGACGGCTCCCGCATCATCTAACTCCGCTACCGTGATTATTGCTGTGACCGCCAGTGCCTTTGAAGAGGAGCGCGATCGCTTCTTTGCAGCTGGCTGTGATGATTTTGTGCTGAAGCCTTTCCGGGAGGAAATCATTTTCGAGAAAGTAGCACAACATCTAGGGGTGTGTTATCTATATGGAGATAGAACTTCTACTTACTCATCCCAGCCAGTTGCCTCCTATCTGCAGGTCACCCCAGAGCTATTGGCTGTTATGTCTGCTGATTGGATCGCTCAACTCCACCAGGCAGCCAGAAGCCTTGATGCTGAACTCATGAACAGGCTTATCGAGCAAATTCCTGAGTCTTATCATCCGTTAGCGATCACTCTTACTGATTTAATCAATGACTTTCGCTTTGATCGAATCATGGAACTTACTCAAACCGCTGCTCCGTGAATGAACTAAGCACTAATGCCTGCCAAGGATATATTTTGATTGTTGACGATCAACCCGATAACCTGCGCCTATTATCCACCACGCTGACGGATGTCGGGTATAAAGTTAAGAGTGCTATCAGCGCTCAGATGGCTTTAATTGGACTCCAAACCGCCTTGCCTGAGCTAATTTTGCTCGACATCATGATGCCCGACATCAATGGATACCAGTTGTGTCAACAGTTAAAAGCCGAGGCTCATACCAAAGACATTCCAGTGATTTTCTTGAGCGCGTTGGATGATGAGGTCGATAAATTAAGAGCCTTTGAAATCGGTGGAGTAGACTACATCACCAAACCGTTTAAGACTAGAGAGGTTTTGGCTCGTGTCAAGCATCAATTGACCCTTGTGTACCAGCAGCAGAAAATTACCGAGCAAAATCTGCAACTATCGCAGCAAAATCTGCGCTTGGAGCAATTGAACAACGAGCTGATGCAAGCTAACCAAGAGCTGTTGCGTTCCAACAAAGATTTGGAAGAATTTGCCTATATCGCCGCTCATGATTTGCGCTCGCCCCTACAAATTATCAAAGCATTCAGCTATTTGCTAACCCAAAAATACCAAGGTTATCTTGACGATAAAGCTGACCGATATATAACTCGCATCGTCGAGGCGGGCAATCGTATGGAGCAACTCATTCAAGACTTGCTCAACTACTCGCGAGTGGGAACGAAGGCGATTGAGTTTGAACCTAGTAACTGTAACTGGATACTCCAACAGGTATTAACCCATTTACAAGCGGAGATCGATACTAGTGGTGCTGTAATTACCCATGAAGAACTGCCAATCGTAATGGGGAATGCCACGCAACTGACACAGCTGTTTCAAAACCTGATTAGCAATGCCATCAAGTTTGGCCGCCCCGAAGTACCACCTCAGATCGAAATTTCAGTAGAGCACAAAGATCGCAACGCAGGAGAGATAGAGGATATAGTCTCTACCGATCGCAGGAGAGAACCCTCTCCTCCTGCCCTTCCTGCTTCTTCTAAGATCCCTCAACACAATCTTGTTGAGGAAAGCAGGGGGGGTAGTGAATGGTTATTTGGAGTGCATGATCATGGCATCGGCATAGAACCCCAATATTTTGAACGTATCTTTCAACTTTTCCAACGTCTGCACACAACAGCAGAGTATCCCGGCACTGGGATTGGTTTAGCCATCTGCAAAAAGATTGTTGAGCGCCACGGAGGCCACATCTGGGTAAAATCTTCCCCAGATTTAGGGACAACGTTTTACTTTACCTTGACAGCGTGAAAAGCTTTCATCAGTGACCAGTGAACAGTGTCTAACTGTTCACCTTTGACTCTTTAGAGATAAATCCCATGATTCCCTCTAGGCGCGTTTATTTACTCTTGCTGCTAGGTATTGCGATCGCAATCATCCTCGCCATCATTTTTGACCCCCAAGTGAGCATCTATAGCACCCTCTTATTCGATGCCTTTGTTTTAGGGTTGGCGATTTGGGATGGACAACGGGTAAAAGCTAACCGTGTGCGAGTAACACGCCATCCTTTACACAGGCTTTCCATCGGGCGGGATAATCCCGTTGTTGTTTCCGTGCGATCGGAGAATCGCGCCGCGAAAATTCGTCTACGGGACTACTATCCGTTAGAGTTTGAGGTTTCTACACCCATGCTGGACGCCTCCCTAGAACCTAACAAGTCCCAGGAACTCACCTATACCATTCATCCCGATAGTCGCGGTGAGTTTCAGTGGGGAGATATTCAGGTGCGGCAATTGGGACAGTGGGGATTGGCATGGCATGATTGGAAAATTCCAGTCAGTCAGACGGTGGCTGTATACCCAGACTTAGTCGGGTTGCGATCGCTCTCCATTCGCCTCACCTTAGAAAATACAGGCACAATGCGCCAAGCTCGACGGCTGGGTGCCGGGACAGAATTCGCTGAACTGCGAGAATATGGCGTTGGGGACGATACTCGCCTGATTGATTGGAAAGCCACCGCTCGGCGATCGCGCCCACTCGTGCGGGTGTTGGAACCAGAACGCGAGCAAACCCTGATCATTCTACTCGACCGGGGACGCCTGATGACGGCACAAGTGCAGGGTTTGAAGCGCTTCGACTGGGGCTTAAATGCCACACTATCCCTAGCCTTGGCTGGATTACATCGAGGCGATCGGGTGGGAATCGGCGTGTTTGACCGCGAAGTCACATCCTGGATTCCTCCGGAACGGGGTCAACATCAGCTCTCGAAGCTGATTGAACGCCTTACCCCTATTCAGCCAGTACTGCTAGAACCCGACTACGTGGGGGCTGTAACAAAACTGGTAAATCAACAAACCCGTCGCGCCTTGGTCGTTGTGATTACAGATATAGTGGATATCACTGCCTCCGCTGAACTTCTTTCTGCTCTTGCACGCCTCACGCCGCGTTACCTACCCTTTTGTGTTGCACTCCGCGATCCCCAGGTTGATCGCATCGCTCATACTCCCCTTGATCAAGAATCAGATGGGGAGAAAGGCAAGAAGGGGAATCTAGACGCAAGCAAGACAATTGCGGCGGCATACACTCGTGGTGTTGCTCTGGATTTACTCACCCAAAGACAAGTAGCTTTTGCCCAGCTCAAGCAAAAAGGTGTTCTAGTCTTAGATGCACCAGCGAATCAGATTAGTGAGCAACTAGTTGACCGATATCTGCAACTCAAGGCTCGCAATTTGCTTTGAAGAATTTCCAACTATTACCACTCAAATCCATTTGCTCACACCCTGTTAGATTTTAAGAATCTCACCAGTAGATCGTTGAGAAATTGAACGATCGCAGGAATAACGCAAAACGGTCTCAGGAGATTTTTTCCCATGTCTCAAAATCCGAACCCTCCCAATCTGATGCCGCAGCTCAGTATTGGCAACGTCATTAATGTGACACTTCACCTCTATCGAGCCCAGCTTAAATTGTATTTAAAACTTTCTTTATTTGCCTATTTATGGTTATTGGTTCCTCTTTATGGCTGGGCTAAATTTTTATCGATTTCTGCCCTGATTTCCCGTTTGGGATTTCGTGAATTGATGGGGCAGCCAGAGAGCGTTAGAGATGCAGAGCGTTATGTCAGACCTCGAACTTGGAGTTTTTTATTCACAGCTATTTTAATTTTTTTTGTACTATTCGGTACGTTAATTATATCTTTTATACTTACGGGGTTATTCTTATCAATAACCCGCCTGGAGAAGGTTATTGCTCCCTTAGAATCTGTATCCGATGAGAAATTCGTCAGGAATCATATCTTGTTAGCAGTATTTTTTTTGATATTATTATTGCTATTTTTGTTAATTTTTTTGACTTGTTTGTTTCTTCCTGCCGTGTGGATTTACTCGCGTTTTTTTATTCTAGATTTGCCCTTGTCATCTGAATCTAATGTCAATGCAATACAAAGCTTATGCCGTAGTTGGAAACTTACAAGAGGATATTTTTGGGCCATTCAAATTATATTTATAATATCCATATTATTATTTTTGCCTATAGAAATATTGCTCTATTTAACAGGCGAGTTGATTAATGTAGTCACATCAAAGTTAGCGGCTAGTTTCATCTCGTCATATTCTTTAGCTGATTCCATCTTAGTTGAGATGTTTTCGTGGGGAATCACTTTATTCAATGCTGTGATGCTCATGCCTTTTTTCCAATTAATTAAAGCCGTGGTGTACTATAACTTACGTCTGCGTCGAGAGGGTTTGGGTTTAAGGCTACGCGATGGCAGGTGACATACTCCCGACTCTGACTTACTACCATCGAGTCCTATGACTAATATTTTGTATTCCTGATAACAAAATTCCTTAACGCTAACTGCTTCTCTAGACAGACGGATAAATAAGCTATAACCCAATTCAAGAGAGAGGAACTTATTTAAAAGCTTTGTAAAGGGGAGGTAAAAGAAAAGTATATGTAGCAAACATTTAAAGAATTGGTATTACCAGTATAAAGACGTTCCTGCTGTGGTTGATGCCGACTTATGGGGAGAATT
>NZ_DATNPA010000297.1:0-11103 GCF_036703385.1 Allocoleopsis sp.
AGGCGAGAGCTGGCGCAAGCTGCACGATCATCCATCTACAAAGGCTGAGGCGCTATCAAGTTTCCGCCCAATCGTCGAGGGTCGTCCACTATTGGAACGTCAGCCAGATGGAAAGACCAAGCCAATCAAAATGGGGTCAGATGGGATTGCAATTAGTGCCGATGGGTCACGTCTGTACTACTGCCCGCTTGCCAGCCGACGGCTCTACAGTGTTGCTATTGATGCACTAGTGGAGCGATCAATTGACGATAGCGCCGTTGCTGCAACCGTAATTGATGAAGGAGACAAGGGCGGTGGTGCAGATGGACTCGAAACAGACGCGGCAGGGTACATTTACGCGACGAACTACGAACACAATGCCATTCTGCGTCGCCGTTCGGGTGGAGAGTGGGAAACGGTAGTACACGACCCCCGCCTTCTGTGGCCCGATACGATGTCCGTTGCGGCAGATGGATACCTCTACGTCACCGCAAACCAGTTGCACCGTCAGGCGAAATATCAAAAAGGGAAAGACCTGCGCCAAAAGCCTTACACGCTCTTTCGCGTTCGCATCGATGCTCAACCAGTTCTGCTGCGGTGAGGAAACAACCCCGGTATTCCCTCTTGAAATGACTTCTTTTTTATCAGACTACTTAGTTGCCAGCCTACGCCTCTGTGTGCCCCTAGCGTTTGCCGCCTTGGGCGGACTCTGGTCAGAACGTTCAGGTGTCCTGAATATTGCGCTAGAAGGGATGTTACTCACAGGAGCATTTGTTGGCGCGGCGGTAGTATTCTTCACGGACAATGTCTGGATTGGTACCCTAGCCGCCCTCGTTGCCGGAGGATTGATAGGACTGGTTCATGCCTATCTCTGCGTCAGCTTGCGTGTCGATCAACTCGTCTCCGGTTTAGCGATTAACTTGGCAGCAGCGGGGTTAACGGCCTTCTGGGCAAGAGTCATTTTTGCAACGAATAGCACTCAGCAGTTACAGGGATTTGCGTCCATCGGCATCCCGCTACTGAAAAATATTCCTATTCTTGGCTCTCTCCTATTTAATCAAGACCCCTTAGTCTATTTTCTGTTTCTCTTAGTCCCTTTGAGTACTTACCTGCTGTTTCACACCAGTTTAGGTTTAGCGCTCAGAGCTGTCGGGGAATACCCTAGAGCCGCTGATACGGCTGGGATATCCGTGGTTTTAGTACGATATATCAGCGTTATCCTTAGCGGTTGTCTTTCAGGATTAGGCGGCGCTTACCTCGTGTTGGTACACGTTCGATTCTTTACAGAAGGCATGAGTGCGGGTAAAGGCTTTATTGCTTTAGCCGCTTTGATTTTCGGTCGATGGCACCCCATTGGCGCGGTTTTGGCTTGCTTGCTCTTTGGTGCGACAGAAGCACTGCAACTGCGAATTCAGGCGTTTAATCTTCAGATTCCCTACCAGTTTCTCAGCATGTTGCCTTATGTGATTGCTTTGTTCGCGTTGGTGGGATTGGCAGGAAAGTCCACACCACCTGCTGCTCTTGGCATGGCTTATGTCAAGGAAAGTCGCGATCGCTAAAAATGATATGCACTTTGAGCAATGCCGTGTTTCTAAACAACAGTGACAATAAAAGTAAAGCAGTTTGACGCCATTGAATTGGCACAGTCGAAAGTGAGTTCAGAAAACAAAGAAAAATTCCGAATTGAGTACCAAACGGGAAAAATCGCATTTGAGCGGGGTGAGTATCGCGCTTCTATAAAGCATTTAGAGGCGGCATGTGCCCTGATGAGCCGAAGCTCTCGCTTAGGGGGAGAGGCGCAAATGTGGCTAGTGACCGCTTATGAAGCCGCTGGGCAAAGATCGGATGCGATCGCTCTTTGTCAGCAGTTAAGTCGTCATCCCGATCCAGAAACCCGTAAAGAAGGCAAACGCTTACTGTATATTCTGCAAGCCCCTCAGCTCGCTAGACCAGCGGAATGGATGACGCAAATTCCCGACTTAGCTGCGATCGCAGAAAGTGACCCCAAAGACCGTCGCATGGGTCAAAGTTCAAGCACAACCAGCAAGCGCGATCGCAAAGACAAAGTCGAACCAGAAGCGATCGATCTCACTCAGGTGAACACCAAAGATAATCAATTTGTTTGGGTTGCTCTGATTGCACTCCTTGTGACAGTAGGAGGGTTAATCTGGTTCGGGATTTGATTTTTAACATAGGTAGATAGCCAAAGCCTTCCTCCCCTATCCTGGCAGGCATTGGGCGAGGTTAACCGAACAGTATGGAAGCGAGTAGGGTGTGATCGGACGCACCCTATTTCTGTCAGTTACCTTGTTAGACTGATATTTCTCAGGATACTTAACTGCCAATTGTTTCTCAGGGTGGTCAGCTAATCATCATTCATTTTTGCACAATATCCCTCTTATAGTAAGGGCTTCAGCCCTGGCTATAGGCAACTTAAATGCATATTAGCTGAGTAGGGGACGTGATAGTCAATACCTGCCTAGTTTGAACAAAACTGTATAGAATACTAGAATTTCTTGAGCTTGATTCAGGGTGCTATTGAGGATTTTCCTCACTATTTACGCTTAAGGACTGCAATAGTCTAGTTGTAAATTCAGAAATCTGCCTCATATCTGATGTATATAGGCATAGTAAATAAAAGCAGATATAAAAGTTTGGATTATTAATAATCTAACCTTAGATTTCTGTGGGGATAACTAGACAACGTTTAGCGAAGCGAACATTGAGCTGGATACAGAAGGGAAAGGGAGAAGTATGGAAGCTCAAGGAGAAAAAATAAATTTTCTTCCTCAAAACCAATCAATAGCGTCATCAGGTATGCTCAAACGGCTGGTCAGAATTCCTCAAAAAATGCAACTACGCCTCCTCTTAGTGCTGCCTTTTGTGTTGCAAATTTTTCTAGCCGTCGGAGTGATCAGCTATCTCTCGGTACGTAACGGACAGCAAGCCGTCAATGCCGTTGCCAGCGAATTAAGCCGCGAAATTAGCGATCGCATCCAGCTTCGTTTGCAAACTGATTTGGAAATCCCTCAGCAGGTGAATCAAATCAATGCGGATGCCATTGATTTGGGTTTGGAGAAATTAACCGATCTTCCAACGCTCGATCGCTTCTTGTGGCGGCAAATCAAAAAGTTTGATACGTTGACCTCTATCCATATTTCCACGCCTAACCAAGGATACATGGGTATCTTCCGACGCGAGGATGGTTCCATTACCATCGACATGACCCATAAAACCACGGAACGTCAGCAAAACTGGGCAACTGATAGCCAAGGAAATCGCACTCAAATCCTAGAAACCAGCTCAAAAAATAACGTTTGGGAGCAACCTAAATATCAAGCAGCCATCAAAGCCGGTAACCCGACTTGGACGGAAGTTTCCCGGAGTTCTAAGGGTGCATCTCTCAAAGTTTGGGCGACTCAGCCTATCTACGATACTCAGGGTAAGCTACTAGCCGTTACGAGTTCTAGTCTGAGCCTGTCACAAATCAGTGAGTTCCTGAGAGGATTAAAGATTGGTCACACTGGACAAACCTTTATCTTGGAACGCAACGGATTGCTGGTTGCCACGTCCACGCCTGAAGAACCCGTTCGCTGGGACAAGAATACTGAAAAACTAGCGCGACTGAAGGCGATAGATAGCAGCAATGCCTTAACCCGTGCTACAGCTAAGCAGTTAGCTGCTTCTTTTGGTAACTTGACTCAGATTAAGAGTAGCCAACAGCTAGAGTTTCAGCTAAAGGGTCAGCGACAATTTATACAAGTGATGCCTTTGTGGGACGATCGCACAACGGGACGTAGTAACCTCCATCAGGGATTAGATTGGTTAGTCGTTGTTGTCGTGCCCGAAGCCGACTTCATGGGTCAAATTCATGGCAATACCCGCACTATCATCCTCCTGTGTGTATTAGCCTTGATGCTGGCACTGCTGCTGGGACTGATGACTTCCCGCTGGATTACTCAGCCTATTATCCGCTTAAGTGAAGCCTCTATGGCGATCGCTAGAGGCAAATTAGACCAAACCGTTGAAGTAGAAGGTATCAAGGAACTGAGGGTTCTGGCAACCTTTTTTAACCAGATGGTGGCTCAGTTGCGTGAGTCGTATAGGGTGTTGAAACAGACGAATCAAGAGCTGGAACGTCGCGTTGAACAACGAACAGCAGCATTGCGCCTATCAGAAGAAAAGTTTGCCTTAGCCTTTCGTTGTGCTCCTCACCCCATGACCATTACCACTCTCACGGATGAATGTTATATCGAGGTCAACGACAGCTTTTTGCGCCTTTGTGGTTATGAGCTTCAAGAAATCATTGGTCATACCGCTAATGAGGTGGAAATATGGGCAAATCCAGAAGACCATGCTCGTATCATCCAGATGATTAATGTTAAGGGAGCCTTACGGAATCAGGAGGTGAATTTCCGCACCAAGTCTGATGAAGTGAGGACGCTACTGCTCTCCGCTGAGAAGATTGACCTAGCTGGAGAAGTTTGCCTGCTTTGTATTGGCAATGACATCACGGAGCGCAAGCGAATTGAGCAAGCACTAAGAGAGCAGAAAGAGTATCTACGCTTGATTTTAGATAACATTCCGCTGCAAGTGTTTTGGAAAGATGCTAACTTGGTCTTCCTGGGTTGTAATCAAAACTGGGCAACCGCTGCCGGGATTAGCACGCCAGAATCGGTGGTCGGTAAAACCGACTACGACGTGCTGCCGAACCGAGAAATAGCAGACTTGTTCCGAGTTCAAGACAGTCGCATTATGGAGACGGTGACGCCAGAATTACATATTGTTGCGTCTAAGCCAAGACCCTCAACCGATGGGCAACCCATTTGGCTTGATATTAGTAAAATTCCCTTACAGGACTCAACGGGGAAGGTGATTGGCATCCTGGGTGTTGTAGAAGATATCACCCTGCGCAAAAACGCAGAGGAAGCGTTGCGGGTAGAACAAGAAAAATCGGAGCGTTTGTTACTTAATATTTTGCCTCAAGCGATCGCAGAACAGTTGAAACAAAACCTCTGGAATTTTCGTGAGGATGCCTTCCCGAAGCGGAATGGCAACACCCTCATCGCCGAGCAATTTGATGAGGTGACAATTATGTTTGCGGATATCGTCGGCTTTACCCCACTCTCTGCTCGGGTATCCCCGCACGAACTCGTCAGCTTGCTTAATGAGATTTTCTCTACCTTTGACCAACTGGCACAGAAACACGGTTTAGAGAAGATTAAAACCATCGGCGATGCCTATATGGTAGCAGGGGGTTTACCGATGCCGAAGGAGGATCATGCAGAAGCGATAAGTCCTTCGGACATAGCTTCGCGTACCGCTAAAATGGCACTGGATATGCAAAAAGCGATTACCCAATTTGAAGTAGACAAGGGGGAACCGTTCCAAATTCGGATTGGCATTAATACGGGGCCGGTCGTAGCGGGTGTTATTGGGATTAAAAAGTTTATCTACGATTTATGGGGCGATACAGTCAATGTGGCGTCCCGGATGGAGTCTCAGGGGATACCGGGACGGATTCAGGTTACGGCAAGTACTTATGAGCGTTTGCAGGATAAGTATGTATTGAAAAAGCGGGGAACTATCCCTGTCAAAGGGAAGGGAGACATGACGACTTATTGGCTGATTGACGCTCGTTAATCGAATTCCATTTCTTCTTGGGTCGGTTGTCATATAGCCGTCACCAAGGCGATTAGGAAAGAACCAAATACTGAAACCTTGACCCGTAGCTCGTTTCCCTTCTGCCTACTCCTGCGGAGAACGCTGCGCGAACTGCCCTCCGCCCTCTACCTTTTGCTATACATTAAGCTCAGAGCGTCAGGAGAGAAAGTTGTGAAACCAGCCGTTATTAATTTATTACCGTTTTGCCGTCGGATTCTAGAGCGCTTACGAGTTCTTGGGCTAATGTTGCTGTCAGCGCTACTATTGTCTGGCTGTGTTCAATATAATGTCGGAGTCAACTTCGAGGGTCAGCATCACGGCGCGATCGTGCAGCACATCAAGCTAGGGGAACAGTTGACTAGCTTTAGTAATGAGCAGGCACAGGAATGGCTCAAAAGCATTGAGCAGCGTGCTCGCCAGCTTCAGGGAAAAACCAAGCGCCTCTCTGACCAAGAAATGATTGTGACGATTCCGTTTAGCAATGGTACGGAATTAGAGTCTAAGTTTAACCAATTTTTTAACCCGGTTGCGAAGAAGAAGTCTTCAGGGAAGGCCAGTGAGCCGATAGATTTACCAAAATTAGATTCTAAGTTTCATTTGGCTCAGGGCAACTGGTTCTTGGTGCAGCGAAACAAGTTAACTTACGATCTGGATTTGCGATCGCTGGGTGTCGTCTCTGCCAATGGAAATGTTATTGTCAGCCCTAGTTCCCTATTAGATTTGCAGTTTAGCTTAGAGACACCTTGGGGCGCACGGGAAGTAAATCAAGCAGGGAATTCCCTTCACCCAGAAGTCTATCAGGATGGACATCAGCTAGTGTGGCAACTCCAACCTGGACAGCTCAACCATTTAGAAGCCGTGTTTTGGCTTCCCAGTCCGCTGGGTGTTGGGACTGTTGCGATCATGCTTTTAGTCTTGGGTGGTTTTTATCTCAAGTACAAGGCTTTTCCCTGGACAATCACTGAACCTGTTGCACCTGCTACCTTGTCAAAAGCACAATAGCTATTTTTGTACCTAGAATGGTATGGGGTCTTCCGCTATTGCGTTAAGGGCGTTGAGCCATCTGAGTTTGCCCTGGTGGGCTGGCTAAACCCGCCAGTTTCCTTAGTTCCTGAGCAACAAAGTCAGGCACCTTAGCCTCTGCTCCCTGACGCAAACAGCAATCGTGTACGGCAAGCAGGAAGCCTTGAATGGCAGCCGGGGCTCCCGGCATGGTTGCAGCTTGGCTTAAGAATTTGCGCCACTGTCCCTGATTTTTGCCGTAATTCTCAATCAACTGCAAAGCCGCAAGATATTCGGCGAGGGGGTCGAGGGCAAAGCGGATTTGGTCTTGAGCAGGGCCGATGGTTTGGATGAGACGCAGACGGTGTTCTAAATATTTGAGGCGAGCTTCTGCATCGTCTCCGTTTAATAGAGCCATCGCATCTTTGCGTTTGGCAGTAGCAGGACGATAGGTTCCCTTCAAGCATTCCCAGGCTAGTGCTTTTGCATCTTCCTGAATGATGCGATCATCTAGCTTATCCCCATTCACATCACGGTTGAGTTCGTTTAAGTAACTCAGCATCAGATCGGGAATGTTGTCCGGTAGGGGCGTAGCACCTTGTGCGCCTAAAAGTGTGCCCTCCTTAGCGGCAATCAACTGTTCCGCATACAGTTTTGCCAGTAACACAGTGATGTTGCGCGTTCCCACCATTGTGGATAGTCGGCTACAGGCGTCGAAAAACTCCGTATCTGTGAAGCGATCGCGTTTTCCTCGTTGGGTCAGGTAGGCTTCCATAAAGGATGAGAGTCGATTACCTTCAATCCGCAAAGGTTTGAGCGTGGTTTTGATCACTTTGCCCAAGGTTTCTTCGGTGCGCGAGGTGATAACCAACGCATTGACACAAAAATCCGGCAACTCTGGACGAATCGCCTTGCGCGTCGCCTCACTCATTTCCGAAAGGTGATCGACAATAACGAGAATGCGCCGTTGTCGCAGCAGACGTTCCAGCAGTTCCTCTGAGATTGGATCAGCCTCATTGGTTAAATCTTGCAACTGTCCTCGGATAGCGGCAATGAACGGTGGTTTGTCCGTGGCTTCAAAGTCCAATTCCTCCTCAATTAAGACAGGCAGCATCTGATGTTCACACAGGCGTTCTGCCGGATCATCGGAGGTAGCCCACTTGGCAATTTGACAGGCTAAGCTGGTTTTTCCGGCACCTCCTTCACCCCAAATCAGCAGGCAACCGCGCTGCTTTTTGAACTTGGGCTGTAAATCTTGGGCGGTAAGGTGGGGGACGGTTTCGCCATCGAGGACGACGGGGACGGGGATGTACACGTTGCGATCGCGCACGGTATCCTTTTGTTGGAATTCCTCTCGCACAGATTTTAGGTGTGATGCTACCCAACCATCCAGCACTTTGGGGTGGTAATGGAAGAACCCGACAAATAGGGCATATCGAATGGGTACGCTGATACCGATCACTGGTAGGGGAACATCGGTGTAAGGCTTGAGGGCATTGTTAATCCGTAGCAACCACAACGGGCGCACGCGGAGGAGGATTAACCAGATGAGGGGGACAAAAAGAATGTAAGCGATCGCGCCTAACCACCATTTATGCTGAAGTATCCATTCCAAAGTGCGATCGAATAGGCGGGTTTGTTTTTCAGCTTGCAGTGCCAACAGAGGACGGCGAACAACAGCTATGTATTCCTCTGGAAACTTGGCTTCTGGGTCTTCTACAATTTTGAGAGCTTTCTCTAAGTCCGAGATGTCTTTGTCCAACTCGGTGTTGGATAGCTTCTTGGCTTTATCCTGAAACACACCCGCAATTCCTCCCAGTCCGTTGGCAGCATTGCGGCGAACTTCCACCTTGTCATCTTGTAATGCCGCAATTAGGGCAGGAATGGCGGGTTTGGCTTCTAAACCGATTCGCCCTAAGGCTGAAGCTGCATTCAAGCGAACGTATTTATTCTCATCCTTTAAGGCGGTAATCAGGGCAGGTACGGCGGTTTTCGCTTTGGCACCAAATTGCCCTAACGCATCGGCAGCCCCTTGGCGAACATGTTTGGCTTTGTCTTGCAATGCGCCGATTAGAGCAGGCACGACTGTATCCGCGTCTGCGCCAATGCGTCCTAAAGCCATTGCCGCATTCAAACGCACTTCTGCATTCGTGTCTTGGAGGGTGACGATTAGAGCCGGGACGGCGCTTGAGGCGGCAGAACCGATTTTTCCTAAAGCATAGGCGGCAACTAAGCGCAGGTTTCGATCCGAGTCGCGCAGAGCTTCAATTAGCTCAGGAACGGCTGTAGAGGCTTCTGGGCCAATTTTTCCGAGTGCATAGGCGGCAATTCGGCGAATGTATTCATCCTCATCGTGCAAGGTCGTCAGCAGCGTGGGGACGGCGGCTGAGGCTTCGGAACCAATTTCTGCAAGGGCAGAAGCTGCACGCCAGCGAACTTGCTGATTTTCCGCTTTCAGGGCATTGATGAGAAAGGGAACAGCGGGGGAGCCAATTTTTGCGATCGCATCGGCAGCATCATGGCGTACCCGAAAATCAGTATCGGTGAGTTTCTCAATTAGGGGAGCAACTGGGGTGTATGGGACGGGTTGCGCCCAACTGCTGCCACTTACCTGTAAGAACAGTAATAGGCAGAGAATGACAACCTTGAATACTGCGGCTGTGAGGACTTTAGCTTGAGTGTGTTTAACCACGCACTTACCTCTAGAAGTCTTGTGCCTATTTTAGACTTCACGCGGATGGGGGTCGATTTCGTAACTTTAGCGAGTTCACATTTTGAATCATATTTTTTAACGCAAAGAGCGCAGAGGGGGACGCGGAGGTTTTTGAATAATTCTCCTGCAAATGGAAACTATATCATTTACCAAATTGGAGTCAAATCTAAGACAAATCCTGGCAGTACATTTTCCCCTGAAATTGTAGTTGGTGAGTTCAGTACTACAACATCTTGCTCTGGTTTGTAGATTTCTACCTTCTTCGTTTTAGGGTCAATCAACCATCCCAAACGTACACCGTTATCGATGTACTCTCGCATTTTCTCCTGAAGTTCTTTCAAGGTGTCATTCTTGGAGCGTAACTCGATTACAAAATCAGGAGAAAGCCGTGAAAACTCTTGCTGTTCGTCTTCACTTAAGGTGTTCCAGCGTTCATTACTCACCCAAGTTGCATCTGGCGACTTGATAGCGCCATTGGGTAACGTAAAGCCAGTGGAGGAATCGAAGGTTTTGCCCAAACCTGTTTGTCGATTCCACAACCAGAGTTGACCATATACTTCGCCATTTTTCTTACCTGTCCACGGGGTTGTTGGGGGCATAATAATTACTTCTCCAGTAGCGGCGCGTTCTAACCGCAAGTCTCGGTTCGCTTCACACAGTTTCAGGAAGTCTTTGCTAGTTAGGTTAGGGATGGTGAGGGTGATGTGGTTCATGGCTAGCAGGGTGTACTGGCTTACTCACATTTTGTCAGATGCTTAAATCGTGGGATCAGCTTCGCTGGTGCCGTTCGCGTAGCGTCTCCGTAAGGAGAAAGCAATTGCTTGTTCCTTGTTGCCTGAATTTCTCCACAAGGTTTACGCCGCCTAATTTTGCAAAACCCAACGACGAAACAGTTCTACAATAATCTGCCAGCGTCCTTCCTGTTCTTGAATCACATCGTGGCGCGTCAGAGTCTTGAGGGCTTCTTGTAATGTTTCCTCCTGTAGGGGCGAACGGCTGTTCGCCCCTACGATTTCGTCCAATTGCGTCGTTAATTCCTCAATGCTTAACCCCTGTGGGTGAGGTGCCAATACTTTCAGAATCGCCTGCTGCCCAGAAGCCCCTCGTGCTGCCTGTCCCCAAACGCCATCGAAGTAGTAGCGCCCTCGCTTGAAGAATTCGGGGTCGTTGATGACGGCTTCCACGTCCTCTACCGTGAAGACTGGGTTGCGGGGGCGTCCTTGCTCGAAAACATAGTCATTGTAGCGGCGAACGAGCTGGAATCCTACGAGCTGAACTAAGTAGGGTTGGCCTGCGGTAAGGGCGTAGATTTGGTCTAGCGCTTCGGGGGTGTAGTCGAGGGGGAACTCTTCATCGGGGTTGGCGAGAATCTGGCGGGTAGCTCCAGGTTGCAGGAAGCCAACATGGATGGGGATGACGCTGGCGAAGAAGGGTTGGAAGTAATCGGCTGTCATCTCTTCCAAGGTGTGCAAACCTGCAAATGCGAAGGCGACTTTAGAACTCATTTGCACCAGCCCCCGCAGATATCCCATAAAGTCTGTAGGGATTTTCTCAGCTTCTATCAGTTCCTCTATTTTCTCGAATTCGTCTAGGGCGACGATTAACCCACCGCTAAGATGTGCTTCGACCTGTTTTAAATAGCGTTCAAAGGTACGGTAGGGAAGGTTCAGCAAATCTGCATCCGTTGGGGGTGTGCAGCCTACTGCATCGGAAATTGCATCAGTAATTGCCATCAGTACCTCCCC
>NZ_DATNPA010000298.1:0-16957 GCF_036703385.1 Allocoleopsis sp.
GAGAAACGTCAACAAGACCGTTTACTCCAACGTCTTTGTCATCGTGCTACACAACTCGGTTATCATCTTGCACTCACGCCTATTTCTCAACCCATTAGTTAAACTTATTTCCTTCGGAGACTTTCAAAACAGGTCTAATCAGAGTAAAACCTGCTTACCTGAGCCGCGTTGAGCTGGTTTTCCCTATAAACATGAAGCCGAATATTGACAAATAACTGTAATTATGTATTTAACAGAAGATTCTCTATCGCTGGTGTTGAGGCTCCTTTCTATTTGGGTTGGAGCGTTAGCGATCGCTTACCTTACGGCTTGCCTCTACCTCTTGCTCCGGCAACAGTACTTCATTTTTAAGCCTCCGACTATTATCCGAACCACACCCTCTGCCTTTAATCTGGAGTATCAGGATGTTTGGCTACCGATTTCAACAGTTTCAGGCCAGATTAGCCACATTCACGGCTGGTGGGTTCCTGCCACTACCTCAGAAGCACCCGTTTGGTTGTTTCTACATGGGAATGGTTCCACGATTGGCGATGAGGTGAAGCGACCGTTTTGGTTCCATCAGTTAGGATATTCCTGCTTCATGATTGACTACCGGGGATATGGTCGTAGTCAAGGAAAGTTTCCCACAGAGTCGAGTGTTTACGCCGATATAGAAGCCGCCTGGAAGTACTTAACTCAACAGCGGCAGATTCCGTCAGAGCGGATTTTTGTCTATGGTCATTCTTTAGGAGGAGCACTGGCGATCGAATTAGCATTAAAACACCCCGACATGGGTGGATTGTCTGTAGAAGGCTCATTCACGACTATGCGATCAATGGTCGATCATCTCTATCGTCAGTTCGGGATATTTCCGGTAGAGTTGCTATTGCACCAACGGTTTGACTCCTTGAATAAGGTGCGTAGGCGTAGCCAGCCGCAGGCATCGCTCTCCATGCCTGTTCTATTCATTCACGGTACTAGCGATCGACTGATTCCTGCCCACATGAGCGAAAGCCTATTTGAGGCGGCATCCGAGCCTAAAAAACTGCTTTTAGTACCAGAGGCAGGACATCACAATGTAGGTGAATTGGGGGGTGAACAATATTTCCAGGCGATTCAATGGGTAGTGCAACAATCTCAAGCTAGACACCCTGAGCGATCGCTCACAACCAAGAAATAAAAATTGTCTTTCTCCTTCTGCCCTCTGACTTGAAAGTGGGAGTCGGGAATGGGAAAACCACTTTCATGCATGGCTGTGAAATTTTTTCATTGGGACTGCCTTCTGCCTTATTTTCAGATTAAAGTTGTGCATTTAAAGCCAGTTTGTATGACAAGCAGCAATCAACTTCAGACCGCTTCCTTAGACCCAGCACTAGACCAAGCCATCGAGTTTTTAACCACCCCATCTGCAACACCCCCTGCGGCGGAGGCTGTAGTCGAAGCACTGCTCCAGGCAGAGAAGACGGCTAAACAGACTAAAGTGCGCCATACTTATCCTCAGTTGCTCGGCACTTGGCGATTAGGATTTATCACAGGGACAAAGCGAGCCTCCTCCATAGACGCTACTCTTCGAGAACGGCTTAGCCGAACGCCAACACGCAAAAAAGGGGGAGTTATCCTAGGAGCTGGACGATTTTTGCCGAAGTGGGTCAAGATTCATCTGTCCTACTCGCAATCAGAACCCGGTCAAGAGCAAGGAATCGTGCAAAATTCCGTTGACATCGGACTCCTCAAGTTGGTTCTCACAGGGCCTACCCAGTTCTGGTCAAAGACCAATATCCTAGCTTTCGACTTCACCCGCATGAGAGTGTCATTGTTTGGACTGAAGCTGTACGAAGGCTACATTCGCGGGGGGCGAGATCGGGAAGCCAGCTTCTACAAGCAAAGTCTGAAAGAACAGGCTTTTTTCACTTACTTCCTGGTGAAAAAACAATGCATTGCTGCTAGAGGTCGGGGAGGTGGCTTGGCTCTGTGGACAAAAGTCCATCAACTTAACCAAGACTAGAAAAAAGTGCCCTCCAGTCGATCGCTGATGGTCTTGCTCCCTGGTTCACCAGCTCAAACACTTTTCCTTCCGTAGCCGGGTTGTCAAGACATTCTACACAGGCTGATGCCACATCAATTCGGCTGGTCTCACCGATTAGAGTATCACCCGTACCCACGACGACTCCCAACTTTCCTCCTGTTTTTGCCTTCAGGAGAGTGTTTAAGTCATAGGATGTGTAGGGGCCATCGATCAGCCGCGCTGGGCGAATAATCGTGTAAGGTAGCCCGGAACGGATAATTGCTTCCTCTCCTTTGAGTTTGGCATCCAGTACGCCGAACGCATTGAGAATACTGAATGGGGGTTGATCTTTCCGCAAAATGCCGCAGGAGGATACAAAAATCAACCGCTTCAGGTCTTTTGGGGCTGTAGCCACCAGATTGATGACTCCTTGGGTATCCACTTGCTCAGGACTATTTTTAGCCTTTGCCTGACGGTACTGTGCGTCGAAGTAGATTTTGCTCCATTCGATAAGACTTCCAATTCCTGTGGCTTCGTCAGCGTTATCGAAATCCCATTTGATCGAAGGAAGGGCTGTGGTTCCGGTACAACAGATGATGTGAGTAACATTCTGCACAGCAGGGGGAAGAGTCGTTGGATGACGGATGTCGCCAACTGCAATCTCTACCCGATTATCAAACATGTTCTCAGCTTTTGCAGCGCTGCGAGTCAGAACGCGAACCGGAAAGCCCTTCTCCAGTAGTTTAGCCACCGTGAGCTGTCCGACGCCGCCCGTGGCACCCGCTACCAGCACTCGCTGTTGAGTTCTCGCTTCTTGTGAAGTCATGACGCCCCTTCTTCCTCTAATCTGGGTACTGCACTCAACAAGCAGGTTACATCAAACGCGATCGCCGTTGACTAACTTAGTTGCTGTTACACGATGAAATCTAATCTTTCCCCAAGGGAACCTTATAGACATTTCAAACTTTTTCGGAACGTGAAATCAGATTTCAAACTGCATCAAAGTAGGCGGGATAGCGCACGATACCACTAACGTCGCTCAACACACCGGGTTTAAGTTCTAGCACCATAAACGCCTCATCAGGAACTGAGAAAGGTGCTTCCACGCCGAATTGACTCGCTTTTTTGAAACCAAAGCGCGGATAATAGTCCGGATGACCAAGAACTACGACAATTTCATGACCTAACTCACGGCACTTGGATAAACCGACCTGCACCAATTGACGACCAATTCCTTCGCCTTGACGCTCAGGTATCACCGCTAACGGTGCCAGTGCTAGCGCCGGAATCATCCGCTCTCTGGTTTCGATAACGATAGGGCTAAACAGAATATGACCGAGTACTTTTCCATCTTCTGTCGCCACTATTGAGAGTTCAGGTATAAAATTTTGGGATTTGCGAATTACCTCTATGAGTTCGGCTTCAGTGATTTGACCAAACGCCGCTTTCACCACTTCGCGAATGCCTGTGATCTCATGAACTGTTTCACTAGCAAAAGATATCATAATCGTCTTATTAACATATACAGTTTGATTGATTTATTAAGCCTTATAACTTTTTTTTAATGCAGAAATACAGAGAATTTAAGATTAATAATCAAGTATTGAACTGCTTTAAGTCTAACAGTGCTATCGCTTCCATTTATTGGTGTATTTTCTGGCTGCCACCAATATTATAAGTTAAAGTTATATAGAGAAGGCGATCGCGTATCTATAATTCACATCGTTGTAGCTTCACCTCTCACAGTGGGTTGTTCAGAAACTTTGCCCCTCGAACTTAGCTTGAGAGAGGTGAGTCATTCTACTGGCGAGGCAGGAAGAGCGTATTTTTGATTAAGAGTCAAGATGCTTCCGGTGCTTTTCGATACAATGGTCGCGATCAAGTAAAGTGTTAAGGTCATGCACGTACAGTTCCGCGAGTTTAACCCCTTCGATTTGTGGATTTGGCTAGAGTTCAGCACCGTTCCCTCCCAAATGGAAAAGGAATATGTAGAAGAAGTTTTCAACTCCTGGTTTTTATTAGGCAAATTAGGAGGATTTGATGCAGAAAACCTTCAAGTTCAGGACGTTGGTTTGGATATCAGCTACATGGACTATGACGAGCAGATAGCAGACAACAGCATGATGGCGCTCATGCATAATAAGAGTGAGTTTGAATATGAAGGCACTTGGGGACGTTGCTGGTTTGACTTGGGAACGAGTGATGCACTCGCGATCGATGTCTTGATCAACGCGCTTAAGCAACTTGCTAAGGAATATGTTGTGATTGAACGCTTGGTGATTGGTGGTGAAAATGAAGATTGGTCTGTAGGCAGTGATCGTCACTCCCTGTTCTATGAGGCTCAGCAAAACTAAAATATACTCTCAATCGTAGGGTGCGTCACGATGCACCCTAATGTTAGGTTCATGACAAGCACAGGTCTATCAGCGCTCTCCCTAAAAATGCACAAGTCTAATAAAATTCGCTTCCTGGTACTGGGTTTAATTCGGGATGGAAATCGCACTCTTCTTGCAAAAGGTTATGACCCTGTCAAGCAACAAACTTTTTATCGGGCGCTAGGAGGTGGGGTTGACTTTGGCGAAACTAGCTATGATGCCTTAAAAAGAGAATTCCAAGAAGAACTCCAGGCAGAATTAACCAATATTAAATACCTAGGCTGCCTCGAAAATTTGTTTACCTACAATGGTCAACCAGGCCACGAAATTGTTCAACTGTATCAGTGTGACTTTGCTGACCCAAAATTTTACCAACTCGAACAACTGGAAGTTATTGAAGCAGAGGATAAACACCTAGCTTTTTGGCTGGATATCGAAGACTGCAAATCCGGTAAGTTGCGTATAGTCCCTGAGCAATTTTTGGAGTATTTGATTGATTGAGTTGCCGCTAGACTTATAGTCTAACTAACAACCCTAGTTTCGCACTATAGAAATCGTCTACATTACCCCATTCAGATTTATCTACCCCTCACGGTTAAACGAGTAAATTTTTGTACTTGTGGAAAGTTGTACAACCATCTCGGTACGAGACGAAACCTCAAGCTTGCGAAACATTCGTTTCAGAGCTTGCTTCACAGAATTTTCAGTAATCCAAAGTTGAGTGCCAATTTCTGCGTTCGTTCGCCCTAACGCCACCAATTCTGCAATTTGCAACTCACGAGGTGTTAAGCGCTCAGTTCTGAAGGGGTGTTGCTGCAATGTTCGTTCGGCAGCACTTCCTGAACGCACAGTGGCAGCCCAAACCGATAAGTGCAAACAAATGGCACTTAAATCAGCGAGATTGTGTGTCTCAAAGGCAGGCATTGACTTTTCACGAGTGCAGCCTACGACCCCCACTAATTGATTACGATCAATAATCGGTCCTACCATCACATGCCAATGATCCGGGCGAGGACAGATGAGTTTCCAAGCTTTTGGCGATGTGACTAAGGCTTCGTGGACAGGCGCATGATGTTCTACTAAGTAACGCGCTACAGGGTTATGTTCGATCGAGAGTGCAATGTTCAGAATGTTCTGAAGCTGGCGATCGGCTAGAGGAAGTTGATCAAAGAAAAAGATTCCCCGCCGTGTCGCATCAAAATGCTCACCAATTTGGGGCACGATGTGCGATCGCAGAACTTGTTCACTCTCGACTTGGTTGATGGCTTCCAACAGAAGCTTCAAGGGACTATTCATAGTTGGAGTTGCCGAAAGTGTACTCGATCGAGGTCTAGGCGTAACTCAGCCGTATTTCTAGCATAGATGCTATGCCCATTACTGCAAAGGGTTCCTATTCAGGAGAAAGAAAATGGCTGAAGTTTTAGATCACTTGCAAATCGGTATTTTTGTAGATCCAAACTGCTTTGTTCCCGATATCATCGGTGTCTACACAGCATTTTGCGATGCTCCAAATTGCGACATTCATTTCATTTGGAAGCACACAGACCCTTGGAGCAATCAAGCTCGGACTGCCGGAGTTCTACACCCGTTTCCGATACACGCCACGATGACCTTTGCCGACTGCCCGCAAAATCTCGATGTTTTGTGTGTGGGAGCCTCAACAATAGCCGACATCTTGAACGATGAAGAGTCGCTAGCATTTCTTAGTGACCGAGGCAGTCGCGCCAAATACATCATTGGCATCTGCACGGGTAGCTTGACGCTTGCTGCTGCGGGTTTACTGACTGGCTACCGAGCGACGACGAACTTCCAAGCAATCGAGGCTCTTGCCCCCTTCGGCGCAATTCCAGTAGCAGGAGGTCATGTGGTCGTTGATCGCAACCGCTTCACAGCAGGTCCGGTCGCTGGGTCATTTGATGCGGGGCTGATGGTACTCGCACAGCTACGAGGCGAAGAGGCGGCGAAGGAAGCGGAACTCGCAATGGAGTATGCACCCCATCCCCCATTTGGCACGGGTAGCCCAGAACTAGCAGGTTCTGAACTCACGCAAAAACTGATGCAACGGTACGAACCGTTCTCGAATACATTTCGCGAAGCGGTTGACAAAGCAGTAAAACGGCTCCTGGTCGCGAAGACCTGAACTTTTCATCGGTTGCTTGATCAATAAGCTGCTACGCAGCTAATTTGCATAAAATGGCAACTGGTTGGCGTTGTCAATATCCACCACATTAGATTTGGTAAAAAAATAGTGATGCCTACCCGCATCACGTATCTACGACCTGGGATAACCAGGAGTAGTAGTAGCGGCGACACCCGCCCCAGTTGTCTAACTTTAGTCCAGGGGTCAGCCACCTGTACAACAGGTTCTTCTTCTGAAGATAGATCAACCCTGAGTTTTGGTTAGAAGCCCGCCCCCTTCTAGGATACCGCTGGCGAATTTAATATTTGGAAATATTGGCGACGAGACAAAGGTTTTTCCAGCCCCCCTAACCCCCCAATTCAGGGGGGAACAAGATTTCAAAGTCCCCCAACGTTGGGGGATGCGAGGGGGCTTTCAGGCGTTTCACAACATTACAAAATATTTCGCCAGCGGTATCAAAATTGGGGACGGGAGTGTCACTAATTCAACTGTGAGCAGTTACGCAGTGAACAGTTGGTTACTACTCAATGAAAGGTGGGAGCAAGAATCCCCACCTAAGAGAGATGGTACGTTGTCGCGCTAAGAGTACGCCCCCTGTGCTAACAGTTGGGGTTCAATCCCCATGCTTAACCTGATCACTGCTTGAAGCCGGCCACTCTGGAAGTATTAGCGAAACATACTACTGACAGAGCTGTCTTCATGAATACGCCAGATCGTTTCGCCCAACAAGTTAGCGACTGAAAGCACTGTGAGTTGTTTAAAGCGATTCTCTTCCGGAACGGGAATTGTATTCGTCACAATGATTTCTTCAAATATCCCACTCGAAAGGCGATCGATCGCTGGAGACGAAAAAACAGCATGGGTGGCGCAGGCGTAGACTTGACGCGCACCTTCTTTACGCAGTATCTTTGCCCCTTCGCAAATGGTTCCAGCGGTATCAATCATATCGTCTACCAGAACCGCCGTTTTGCCTTTGACATCCCCGATCACGTTCATCACTTCTGCCACATTATGCGCTTGCCTGCGCTTGTCGATAATTGCCAGGGGCGCATCATTTAGCTTTTTAGCAAATGCCCTCGCTCTAGCCACACCACCCACATCAGGTGAAACAACAACAATGTCAGAGAGTTGCTTACTGGTTAGGTAGTCTAGCAATACGGGTGAGCCGTAGACATGGTCAAAGGGAATGTCAAAGTAGCCTTGGATTTGGGCGGAGTGCAAATCCATTGCTAAAACCCGACTTGCACCCGCCTCGGTAATCAAGTTAGCAACCAGCTTTGCCGTAATCGACTCGCGTCCAGCCGTTTTGCGGTCTGCTCTGGCATAACCATAGTAGGGAATTACGGCAGTAATTTGCCGCGCTGATGCCCGACGGCAGGCATCAACCATAATCAGCAATTCCATCAGGTGAGCGTTTACCGGTTGGCAAGTTGGCTGAATCAGGTAAACGTCACAACCCCGAATGGATTCCTGAATTTGAATATATATCTCTCCATCTGCAAATTGTTTGCGAACCATCGGCCCCAAGTCCATTCCCAAATAGCGAGCCACTTCTTGAGCGAGTGGAACATTCGCAGAACCCGAAAACAGTCTTAGACGATTATTGTCCGCAATTGGCGGCAGCATGGGCTGAAGCGTTAAAGTTGCAGAACGGCTCACAGCAAACCCTCGAAGCTCATTTCACCGCAATCTTATCATTCCCAGTTATAAACGTTTCTAATAATTTTTAGAAAAGTCACACGCCTGGGAACCAGAAGAAATCCTATAGATAGATGAAAGTTAATTAATCAGCACAAAGAAATAAACTTAATTATTTCTACAGAAATAATTAAGAAGTTTGAAAGCGGAGGAGGTAAGCTTTTGCGTCAGGCATCTCCTACAGACCAAAGCCCAGTATAAATCGACTTGGATGCATCCTATAGCTCCCACACAAAGACTGTTTGAGCCTTCGTTTACGTCCTCTTGGACTCAAACCAACAAACAGTTCTTAGTTGGGGAGTTGGAGAGTTGAAGGGAAATAGTTAAGTATCCCCAGAAAATTCAGTTCTCCAAGTAATTTAGACATACAAAAATAAGCCGACTGAAAGTCGGAGATAGAATACTCAAAGGTAATTAATTGTGAGGTTTAGGTTGGTCAAGAAACGGCTTATCGCTACCTAACCTCAGCTTTTCTAGACGTGAGTCACAAAGTAATCTTCAGACACACCGAACGAGTGTAGTAAATGAGAAAAGCTTTAGGCAGCTTTACAGTTTATCACTACATTTCAAATTTGGGTAGCTCTATCACAGCTGACAGGATAATAGTCATACGCTGACGCGTGTCGGGGTTTAAGTGAGCCCAAGGATACAGCCCTGCCATGCGATCGCTGTCTTGAGGTGGTGGCGTGAAGCAGATCACAGCCGAGTGAGTATTAGTGATAGTGTTAACGGACTGCAACAGAGAACCAGAAGAACCGCTTAGCCTACCCAGGCGCGATCGCTCCAGCAGCTAGCGGGACATCACGCGGTGCTGTGACTCACTCCGCAGTACCTAGAGCCAAGGGCAGGACATAGCCCAGTCCGGAGGTGAGATAGAAATAGAAAAGAGATTTTCAGGCTTTTGTGTCAGCTTGGCTCACGGGCGTCTAGATAAAAATTGTTAGACTTTAACGTTGTTAAAGAAACTAGAATGATCCTCACCCCAAACACGATAAAAACAACCTATACTATTCAAGCCAACTTTAATTGAATAAATGCTTGGGAACTTATAATCAGTCTTTTGGCTTCAGATTTTACTAATCAGTCTTTTGGCTTCAGATTTTACTCAATGATTTAAAAATATAAACCCTCATTTAAAGCAATATGCCTTGATTATGGTAAAAGTAACCAAACAAGCACAAGCAAAAATTTCAAGTATCTTTATTATCTTTTAACAGCAGGATTTCCAAAATTTTCTTATAAATATCCTACTGGCGAGTTGGTTTCATTCACGGTACCCTAAGGAAGTGAAGACGGCTAGCTGCTGTCCGGAAGGGAAAATCAACCTGCCGTTAGGCGTCCTTTCTCTTTTCTCGTAAAAACTGGTAGACACGCTCATGGAACCACCGATTCCCTCTGGAACTATTCTGCAAAATCGCTACCACTTGCTCAGTGTTCTGGGTCAAGGCGGGTTTGGTCGGACTTACCTGGCAGAAGATCAAGGGCGCTTTAATGAACGTTGTGCCCTCAAGGAATTGATTCCTCCTGAGACAGGATCTTATGAACTCGAGAAGTCCAGGGAACTGTTCCAAAGAGAGGCAGAATCGCTCTATAAACTGAACCACCCACAAGTCCCCCAGTTCCGCGCCAACTTTGAGCAGGATGGACGGCTGTTTTTGGTGCAGGACTATGTCGAGGGCAAAACTTATCGGGAACTGCTCAACGATCGCAAAGCTCAGACTTATATTCAAAGTACCAATCCGAATGAGGGCAGACCAGAACCCAGCGCTGGAATTTTTTCAGAAACCGAGATACGGCAGCTATTGCTTCAGTTATTGCCGGTATTAGACCACATCCACAGTAAAAACATTATTCACCGAGATATTACACCCGACAATATTATTCGGCGTAGCTCGGATGGTCTGCCCGTATTGATTGACTTCGGCGTGGTTAAGGAATTGGCGACCCGTATTTTTACCTCCGTCGCCTCCGCACCGATTACAACCGTGGGCAAAGTCGGTTATGCACCCAGTGAACAAATCCAGACGGGTCGAGCTTATCCGAGTAGTGACCTGTATTCTTTAGCCGCTTCAGCGGTAGTTCTGCTAACAGGCAAGGAGCCACAAGCCCTTTTTGATGACAATCAGCTAACTTGGAACTGGCGGCGGTGGGCCAATGTGAGTGATGCCTTAGCCAGCGTTTTGAACCGGATGCTTAGTTATAGACCGGGCGATCGCTACCAGTCGGCGATGGAAGTTATGCAAGCACTCCAATCCCCCAGTGCAACCCCGCAATCGCCCGTCACTCCACCATCCCCTCAACGACCCGATCCCAACCTCTCCCAAGTTGCCACAATGGCAGTGGGACGCCCACCCGAAGAGGGTGGGGGTGTCAGGACGCCACAGCGAGGCATTCCGTCCATTCCTGATCCCAACGAGAGAACAATCTGGGATAATCCCGTAGCCGTCCTTGGGATTGGCGCAGCACTCGCGTTGCTAGCTGGGCTTGGTTCTTGGGCGCTTTTCAGTTCCCTCAGGAAGGCAGAAGACCCTCAGGCGTCTGTAACGCCTACGGAACCGATTGGCGAGGTTACACCAACTCCCCTGGTGATAGAAACATTACCACCGACACCCATTGAAACACTGTCGCCGTTACCCACAACAACAATTCCCACAACAACCCCAACAACAATCCCAACCCCAAGGCCGACGTCCTATAGTCAAAGTCTGAGCCTGCCCGTCGGTCGAACGAGTACGAAATCCGGGAATCTCAAGTCCAATACAACTGTTAACTACATTATCCAGGGTGAACAGAACCAAAGACTGACAGCGACGATTCCCGATGAGGGAGTATTGATGACCCTACTCGGCCCAGATGGAAAACCACTCAACCGAGCCACACGGGTGCAACGCTGGGGAGGAAGGCTCCCCTATACAGGGAAGTACACGATTCAACTAAGACCAGTCCAGGGTCTGCCCAATAGCGATTACACGCTAGTTATGAGTTTAGAAGGGACAAAACCGTCACCCTCCCCTTCAACCTCCCCCTCGCCCTCCCCCTCACCTAAATACGATCAAGAAAAAGTTAGCTTGGCAGCGGGGAAAAGCGTGGAACGTAGCGGTAAAACTAGCCCACAACTCATTAAGCGTTATCTGGTGACCGTTCCAGAAGGTCAGCAGCTAACGGTGAAGCCTGTGGTCAGCGATGTGAATATCAATGTCCAGACCCCCAATGGGGCAGTTCAGAAAGATGCCGCCGGCGTCAAATTTGTGCTTCCTGGTCAGTATAAAGTTGATGTGATTACCGCCAATGAAGCAGACTTTAAGTTAAATATTAGTCTTCAGAATGCGCCTGTGAACAGCACTCCGGACACTACTCCAACTAGCACTCCGAGTACCACTCCAACTAGCACTCCGAGTACTACTCCGAACAGCCAACCATGATTGAGGCCACATCCCCCCTAAAGATTTGGCGAGTGGATGTGGTCAATCCAAAATCCAGTTTGTGTAGGGTGGGTTAGGCGGTAGCCGTAACCCACCAAAGTGTTGAACTCTGGTGCTACTACCTCTAACTGCAACTTGGTATGAACGTACTCTTGATTACTGGCACCGATACGGGAACGGGCAAAACAATTTTGACCTGTGCCCTAGCGGCTTATTGGCAGACTTACCGCCCTCAAGAGAGTTTGGGGATTTTCAAACCGATTCAAACGGGGGTAGGGGATTGTGAGTTATACCAACAGCTGTTTGACCTTAACCAAACCCCAGAAGAAATCACACCCTTGCGCTTCCAGACGCCCGTAGCACCACCCGTGGCAGCGGAACGGGAAGGACGCATTGTTGACCTGAGCTTAGTTTGGCAGGGGTTTAATCATCTGCGACAGCAACGTCAATGGGTGCTGGTGGAAGCTCTCGGAGGGCTGGGTTCACCCATCACGAACGAACTCACAGTGGCTGATTTAGCAAGGGATTGGCGATTGCCTGTGGTATTGGTAGTGTCGGTGAGACTGGGTGCGATCGCACAAACAGTGGCTAATGTTGCCCTAGCCGGCTCTTGTGGTGTTCAGCTCAAAGGCATCGTTCTCAATTGTGTGCAGCCCTGTTCACAAGAGGATATGGCGAACTGGGCACCTATTGACTTGATTGAGTCTCTTACAAATGTCCCCGTCTTGGGCGTCCTTCCTTATTTGGCTGATACTACAGACGTCTCTAAACTGGCTCAAGTGGCTTCAGATTTAGACTTGGAATTGTTAATCCCAAGATAGAATTCCATTCAATATTTTTCAAAGTAGAATATTACCCTTAAGGTTAATATAAAGCGCTGCAAAAAATGGTTTCTACCTTCCCCCATACTCATTCAGTTGATGTATCTCAGATTAGACTCGCGATTCGAGCGTTGCAACCTCAACTTGTAGAATGGCGCAGACATCTGCATCAGCGCCCAGAACTGGGTTTTAAAGAACAACTGACGGCTAATTTTGTGGCGCAAAAATTGCAGGAATGGGGATTTGAGCAGACCCTTGATACCTCGGTACCGCTTCGCTATCAAAGGGGTATTGCGAAGACTGGAATTGTTGCCACAATTTCAAGTAACCGTCCTGGGCCTGTACTCGGTATTCGGGCAGATATGGACGCCCTACCGATTCAAGAAGAAAATGAGGTACCCTACCGATCGCAGCATGACGGCATTATGCACGCTTGTGGTCATGATGGACATACTGCGATCGCACTTGGCACGGCATACTATCTGGCTCATCACCGTGAAGACTTCGCCGGTACAGTAAAAATCATCTTCCAACCGGCAGAGGAAGGGCCAGGAGGGGCAAAACCAATGATAGAAGAAGGTGTCTTAAAAAATCCGGATGTTGAAGCTATTATGGGTCTCCATCTGTGGAACAACCTCCCCCTCGGTACAGTGGGTGTGCGTACAGGTGCATTAATGGCAGCGGTAGAGGTCTTTCAATGCACTATTTTCGGGAAAGGGGGACATGGTGCGATGCCCCACCAAACCGTTGACTCAATCGTCGTCAGCGCCCAAATTGTCAATGCGTTGCAAACCATCGTCGCTCGTAATGTTGACCCCATTGATTCAGCAGTGGTTACAGTGGGTGAATTCCATGCAGGCACGGCACACAATGTGATAGCAGATACCGCAAGAATGAGTGGTACAGTACGATATTTCAACCCCAAATTAGAAGGATATGTAGAAAAAAGAATTGAACAAATTATTGGTGGTATTTGCCAGAGTCATGGTGCCCGTTACGAGTTGGAATATTTGCAGCTTTATCCGCCCGTAATCAATGATGCTAAGATAGCTGACCTTGTGCGTTCAGTAGCCTTGGAGGTTGTGGAAACTCCAGCAGGGATTGTTCCAGAATGCCAAACAATGGGGGGTGAAGATATGGCATTTTTCCTGCAACAAGTCCCAGGCTGTTATTTCTTCCTAGGGTCGGCTAACCCGAGTAAAGATTTAGCATATCCCCATCATCATCCCCGATTTGACTTTGATGAAACAGCTTTAGGCATGGGGGCTGAAATATTTGTTCGCTGCGTAGAAAAGTTTTGCGGCTAACTCTGTTGGATACCCCTTGAGATAGGCAAAATTACTCCATCGCCTCTACTTGACGAAGCCAGTCCTCCTGAGAGGTTCTCCCTGTGTTCAAGGTAGGCGATCGCATGTATCACTCATCACCGAATAGTAGTAGTCTAGTGTGACATAAGTCTTCCCAGAGACAGAGCAGCTTCCTCTTTCTACTGATAGAAGAATTGCTTTGACTTCCGCTCTACCTTTAAAGGCACGGAGTGATTGTTAAGTAATGAATAACTCCTAGCGGATTAGGGATTAGGAAGTACGGGAAGGGAGTAGTAGGCTATGTCATACGTAAATCGACCGGGAGACAATTTGATAACTGAACCTCCCGTCGTTAATCAAGTAGTCGAGTACCATGACCGTGTAAGATGGGGCCCGATTATTTCAGGTCTGATGGTTGCCTTGGCGACTCAGCTGGTTTTGAGTGCTCTGGGTGCTGCGATTGGTTCGACTTTCCTGGCAGGCTCAGGGGCTCCTAGATCCAATGCACCGGGCGTTGGCACCAGTGTAGGGATTTGGTCAATCATCAGTTTGCTAATTTCTTTATTCCTGGGAAGTTGGGTGGCAGCCCGTGCTAGTGGGCCAATGAACCGCAATACAGCTCTTTTAAATGGTGCAATTCTCTGGGCAACAACTCTAGCCCTCAGTTCTTGGCTATTGGCTAATGGAGTTGCCGGGGCTTTTGGTATTGCTGCATCCAATGCGGGGGAAGTTCTCAATCAGGTTCAGCAGGGTGGCGTCAATGTACCTGACAATGCGCCCAACGTAACGGCTCAGCAAACTCGTGATATTGCTGGTAGTGCTGCTAAAGGATTGTGGTCATTTGTTGTAGGCTCGTTACTGGGTTTAGCTGCATCGCTGGGAGGAGCCTCAGCGGGAACCCGGAGTCCTCGCGTCTATCGAGAAAGATAATTTCTTCTAGTTGATTGTTACCTCCTTTTAAAGCGTCTTGACAAAGGCGCTTTTTTGTGTAGCAAGTAGTAGGAAGTGGGCGATCGCACGTTTGCACTATGTCTTGGGTGAACTTTTCTACCGCTATCAACAATTTTTAAACGGGGAGTCTCTAAGCTGTTGAGTGGGCTTTAAGTCCAATACGGGCTAAGGTAGTTTCACGAGACTAGCCAAGGAGCGAATTTCTCATCAAATGGAAACCCTAAACTTGCTTCGCTCATTCCAGTTAGCGGGAAGCAAACAACTCAAGATATCCTGCTCCCTGACTGAATTTCCATCAGAGATTTTGGCTTTGGCAGATTCCTTAGAAATCTTGGATCTATCGAATAACCATTTAAGGGCTTTACCCGACGAATTTGAACGGTTGAAGCACCTCAAAATTGTTTTCTTGACCAATAATGATTTTGAAGAAATTCCAGAGGTTCTTTCGCAGTGCCTTGGGCTCAAGATGGTGAGTTTTAAATCCAACCAGGTTGCGACTGTTGGCGAACACGCCCTACCACCTTCGATCCGCTGGCTGATTCTCACGAACAACAAAATTGAGAAGCTACCCACTTCCTTTGGCAGCCTGAGCCATTTGCAAAAGCTGATGCTGGCTGGCAACCGGCTCCAGTCACTTCCAGAGGAGATGGCTTCTTGCGAGAATTTGGAACTCATACGGCTTTCGGCGAATCAGCTACAGCAGCTGCCCCCTTGGTTGTTCACCCTGCCTCGCCTGTCTTGGCTGGCTTATGCGGGCAACCCCTTGTGTAATGCTGACGCTACTCATAAGCCAGTGCTACCAGACATTGATTGGGCTGAGCTGAGGCTGGGGGAAATTCTTGGGCAAGGTGCTTCTGGGGTGATTTATCAGGGGCTTTGGACGACCAAGCTTGCCCAACAAGAGGTAGCGATCAAGATATTCAAGGGTGAGATTACCAGTGACGGGTTGCCTACTGATGAAATGGCGGCAAGTCTGGCGGCTGGGTGTCATGGCAATCTTGTTAACGTGCTAGGCAAGCTCAGCAACGAACCGGAAGAGAAACAAGGGCTTGTGTTTTCGTTCATTCCCCCTGATTACAAAAACTTAGGGCAGCCGCCAGACTTTGACACCTGCACAAGAGATACTTACAGTGCAAACGCCTCGTTCTCTTTGCCTGTTATTTTAAGGCTGACGATTGGCATTGCCTCTGCTGCCGCACACCTTCATGCCGAAGGTATTATGCATGGCGATCTCTATGCTCACAATATTCTGGTTGATGAAACGGGTCATAGTTTGCTGGGAGACTTTGGAGCCGCCTCTTTTTACGACCCGAGTGATGTGGTGATGGGGCAAGCGCTAGAACGGTTAGAGGTAAGGGCTTTTGGGTGCTTACTTGAGGATATGTTAGACCGTTGCACGCTCCAGGAGGAGTCTGAACACTCTAAAGCGGTGGAGAGTCTTCGTTGCTTACAGCAAGACTGTCTCAAGCAAGTTTTATTACAACGTCCTCGGTTTACAGAAATCTGTGAGCGTTTGACTAGCCTTTTTCGACAGGTTTATGGCACAGCCAAACCATTTGACATTCAAGGAGAGTAGGGAATAGGGAATAGGGACTCAGAAACCCACAACTCTCCGTCCTCTTTCCTCCTCACTCTCATCTCCGGATTCCCACTCCCCTCCCTACTCACCAAACCGAAGGTTTTTGTGACTAATTAGTTGCTCTTGTATGGCAACATTAAGCAGGAGTATTCTCAATAAACTCAACTGGCACACCGCCCCTTAGACGGTTCACCTCAGCGATCGCGTACCGCCAAAAACCAGCAACGATATCATGGCAAAGGAACCCCTAACCAAAGGTTAGTGCCATCTAATCGATTCCAAGCCCGATGAACGCCGATCGCCTTCCAACCCCCAAATCCACTTCACCGACCTTCCAACGACCAGAACTGCTTGCTCCGGCAGGTCATTGGGACTGTGCCAAAGCCGCTGTCGAAAATGGTGCCGATGCCATCTATTTCGGGTTGGATCGGTTTAATGCACGGATGCGAGCGCAAAACATTACGGAATCGGAGTTACCCCGATTGATGGCATTTCTGCACCAGCGGGGGGTGAAGGGCTACGTCACTCTCAATACACTGGTTTTTCCCAGAGAACTATTAGAGGCAGAACAGTATCTCCGCACCATTATTGCAGCGGGTGTGGATGCGGTAATTGTTCAAGATGTAGGGATTTGCCGCCTGATTCGCCATCTCTCACCTGATTTTCCCATCCATGCCTCT
>NZ_DATNPA010000299.1:0-6230 GCF_036703385.1 Allocoleopsis sp.
ACTTTGTCCTGGCTATCGTCAATGGCAGCCACAATGCCGTTGATTTGCCAAGGTTGCGGCTGCGGGTTAGCGGGTTTTTGGGCATTCACCCAAGGGAGGCAGAGGAGGAGAGTTAGGAAAAAGGTAAAAGGGACTAAGTAAAAGGGGGAACGCTTTCGGGTTGTGCGGGGAGTGTTGAGCATGAGTGCATGGTAGAGCACGATTCGGGGCAAGGCGGTGGAAGTGAGAAATTAATCGATGGTTAATATTAACTCTTAAGATAGATGCTCTATGGCACAACAACGAGTTCATCCACAGGATAATGGCAAGGCAATGCCCATTGGTGTCAACTTAAAGAAAATGACCTTGGAGGATTAAGAATAAAAGGGGCTTAGGATAAGCAATAAAAAGCGGAATGTGGGTAAAACTTGCGACAGACAACCCCTACCAGTTTCCAATGCATGAACCTTCTAGGTAGGGGCTGCCTATGTGATCGGCTAACCAGAGGTACGTACCTGGCATCCATAGCTTGACATCACCTGGCGACGGGTTGCTCTCCAGCATTGCCCGTTATTCTGATCATAGAGTTTCCCGCGAGCAACACTAGACATCTATCTGGCATAAACTCACTGTTGGATGAACATTTATTTTTTACCTTTCTCCTTGGGCTTTTTCTCTTTTTCCTTTTGTGGCTCGTCGCCATAGCGACCGAGTTTTCGCCGTAACTGCTGCAACAAATTATTAGCGTTTACGTGATTGGGGTCGAGTTCGATGGCCTTTTCTAGTGAGGCGAATGCCTCATCGTAGCGCTTGAGAGCCTGGAGGGCATTGCCCCGATTAGCCCAAGGATCGGCCCAATCGGGCTTAAGTTGAGTAGCTTTGTCTAAAGCAGCATACGCCTCATCGAAGCGGTTCAATTTCAACAGAGCATTGCCCCGGTTATTCCAGGCTTCTGCATATTCTGGGTTAATCTTCAGCGCTTGGTCGTAGAGTTTTAGCTCTTCCTGGTAGTTCTGTTGCTGGTGAAGGGAGTTACCCTTGCTCGACAGCGCTTCTGCATAGTTGGGGTTAATGGCAAGTGCCCGATCGCACTCTGCGAGCGCCTCAGTTGGTTTACCCATCTGGTTCAAGCTGTAGCAGAGTCCCCAATGAGCTTTTGCCTCATTGGGATTGAGAGCGATCGCTTTTTCATAGGTCGTAATCGCTTCCTGATAATTTTCAGCTTCCCTGAGGCGATCGGCTTGACTTAGGAGATCTGCTGCCTGCTTGGGGTCACCAGTTGCACCAGAACTTAGGGCAGAAATACTATTTCCCTGAGAGGCAGTTTGAGGAGGATTTTGGGGAAACATTAAACCCTTGACAACCCAAACGCTGGCACCCAAAGCGACTACACCACCAATAATCGGCAAAGGTTTGATCGGGGATTTTTGAGGGCTTCCTGGTGCAGTTACCGTTGGCCTTGATACGGCAGCAGGCTGGGAGAGCGGAGTGGAGCCCGTGGCAACTGTAGGAGTTGAGTGTCCAGAACCTGGCGAGGGGGCTGAGGGTTGGGAAAGCGGAGTGGGGCCAGTAGCAACGGTAGGAGTTGAGTGCCCAGAACCTGGCGAGGGGGTTGAGGACTGAGGGAGCGGCTCGGAGCCCGTTGCGATCGTGGGGGTTGAGTGCCCAGAAGCTGGTGAGGCGGTTGAGGACTGAGGGAGTGGATCGGAGCCAGTGGCAACCGTAGGAGTTGAGTGTCCAGAGGATGCTTGGGGCAGGGGTGCAGTTGCAGGAGTATTGTTTGGTGCGACGCCCATCATCGGCACTGTCGCACCCGTAGCTGTAGGTGGAGCTTGCGGTATCGGGTTGGGTAAGCCTTGCGGGGTGTTAGGTAATGGCTGAAGGGAAGGCACAGATGCCAATAGCTCTGGGGGTAAACTCCGCAATGCCTGTAACGCATCCACTGCTGACACGTAGCGGGCACGAAATTCATAGCGCACCATTTTATCCAGAATAGCCACAAATTCAGCGCTGACTTGCTGGATGCGATCATGCCAAACCACTTCACCCGTGTTTGCATCTTCTGGCAGGAGCCTGGGGTGAACCCCGGTTAATGCCTGGATGCCAATCATGCCAACGGCATAGACATCACTGCTAAACCGGGGACTTCCCATTAACTGTTCCTTTGGCATGTAACCGTGGGTGCCAATGGAAATCGTCATATTCGTCCTTCCCGTTTTGGGATTAATCATTTGGGTGCTGACTTGCTTGACTGCACCAAAGTCAATCAGAACGATTCTGCCATCCCGTTGGCGGCGGATTAGATTGGAAGGCTTGATGTCCCGGTGAATAACTTGCTGCTGATGAACAAACGATAAGACGTTCAAGATATCGTGTAACAGGGCGATCACCTGAGCTTCTGGCCAAGGCTGACCTGGTGCCAGTTCCTCTGTTAGGGGATGTCCTTCAATTAATTGCTGAGCTAGATAAAATTCTTGATTATCTTCAAAGTGGGCGAGTAAGCCGGGGATTTGGTCGTGACTCCCCAAGTTGTAAAGAACTTGAGCTTCTGTATCAAACAGCCGTCTTGCCGTTTGCAAGCTTTCGACATCACTCACCTGAGGCTTGAGCTGTTTGACCACACATCGGGGTTGTCCGGGCAAGTGCAAATCATGAGCCAGAAAGGTTTGACCAAATCCACCGGCAGCTAACTGACTAATGACTTTGTATCGTCCTCCCAGAGGTTTATCTGGGTCTGGCTCTTGAAACATACGTAAAAGATTCATTCAGGTGCATCCCAAATTTGCAAGGACTTAGCTCAAGCACTCCTGTAAACGTTGTTTCACCAATACTCCAGGAAATACATTGGTTAAAACAGGATGCACCCATTTCCTTGGAGGGTCTCTTCTGTCTGAACGATTAGCTGCTCTCTCCAGGCTGGAATTCCTCTCTAGGTCAAGAGACAGCGTTGACTGAGCAGTGAGTGCCTATAAGAGACAGATGGTAGACCGGATGTATTCTACTGCGGTAGGCATCTACCATCAAGCTACTCAATAGAGTTGCAGCCATCCGGACTTCTTTACTCAGTATAGGGTTGGATTTTGAGAAAGCTCCAGATTTTTTGAGGTTGAACAACGGTTCTAGCTTCTGATTCAACCGAAATTTTTAGGTGGCTCTAAACAACTAAAGCCACCCTACAAACAAGGTGGCGAGGCGCAAAATGTCAAAATTGTATTTACTTTGAGTTGCTTGGATTCTACTGGTTACGTTTACAAGGGCAGAGCACGTTCAACAGTTCAGGAGGAATGTCTTCGTAATGTTCCAGTAGAAAGTCCATTAGGGCGAGATGGCGCATATCTGTTGCTCTGGGACGGCGGTAGTTGCCACCTCTTCTGAACCCGCTTCGGACGGTAGACATGGAACGAGAGCAGATAAAGGCGAGACGCTCGTTCCTCGCTATCGCTTCGCGTCACGCTTCGTGATTCACTTGCCATTTTGCGTAGAATTGCTGTGGGGTCATGCCAAGTTGACAGTAACCGTAGAAGTCGATTAGGGTTTGTTCTCGTTCGGTAAGGGGACGGGGCTTCATGCGGCATCCTCCACTCTTTCGAGGTCGTTTTCCCAGGCGATATCGGCAACCGTCCAAGGGGAACTGGGGGAGAGTTTATCGAGCCAGAGCAGGTAGCACCACATCCAAGCGCAGAGGTGCGGAGCAAAGCTATAGAATCTGCCGATCGCAACTCCCCAGTCTGTTTTGTCGCCCTCAGGAATCCAGCGCAGTTTGTCGCCATACAAGTAGCGAGGGGTTTGAACGTTGGGGAAGTTGGCTGGCAGGTCAATCGATGGGGGTGGAAATACCAGGTGAACTAAGCTGGGGGGTATGTCGGTGCTGCCGTGACGGATGGCGTTTAAGTAGCCTGCGATCGCTTTTCCTTTGAGGTTGGCGGTTAAGTCTCGGATGAAGATAGCGGCTAGGCTTTCGAGTTCGGGTTGGGTTAGGTTCATCCATGCTGCATCAAAGTCAGCGTCGGAGTAGGTTTTTAGGCGGGTGATGAGAGGCGCGATCGCAAAATCTTCTAAGGCTTGCTGATAGCCATCAATGAGGCTAATGGCTTGATTTTTTGTCATGATCGAAGAATCTCCCGAATTGTGTGGAGGTAGAGCCGTGCGGATCGGGTTGGTAGCCAAGGATGCACGGCTCTTTGTATAGATAAGGCTTTTACCCTATGTATGCATAGGGCTATATTAACAGAAAAGTTGTCTATAAAAACCATAAAATAAAGGTTTGAAGCTATGCATAAATAGGGTTGAAGGATGAGCGATCGCCGCAAGAAAAAGCAAAATCAAGCCGAGAGGATGGCTTGGGGAGAGGCTAAGGAGCGATTCTCGATTATGCTGACGCCGACAGCCGCGCAAAAAATTGATGATCGGGCGAAAGCTTTAGGACTTTCTCGCTCGGAATTGCTAGAGCAGGCAGCTAGGGGTGTAGTGTCAATCAGCGATACTGAACTGACTCAGGAAGACAAAGAAAACCTGGGAAAGCCCTCAGTGAACTGATTACTCGTTGTCAAGAATTAGCGGGTCGAGGTGAGTTCACCAGACAGGAAGTAAGCAGCGATCGCATTCAGCAATTACAGCAGCAGATTGAGGCGTGGCAAGCGTTGCTGGAAAAGTTGGAAATGAAATGAGCGCTTCAGAGCTGGATACACACTTGACTGCACACTTGCTATACACTGATGCTTTCATCGTAGCCTACTCTTCTTCCTCATCCTCGTCTTCAAGCGTTAGTAAAACATCCGTTAATTCGTACAATATTCTATAGAATTCCTCATTTCGCTTACTTTTGGAAGACTTAAGAATGGAACTAAGAGCTGCGGCTTTGATGTATGTCTCCTTTATGACATCCTTAAGCAACTTCCAATCTCTTCCCCAGTTTGCCTTACGAGATTTCTGACGAAATATCCCTACTTTATGCTCTAGATCAAAAATATCTGTATCTCTAATATCACTGGGAGGATTAGTTTCTAAAAACTTGTTTCCAAAGTTAATCAACTCTTCTCGAACAGCTTCAGGAGTTAGATCTTCAAACGGACGAATGTTCCTTGGTTGTTCTGTAGAGTCATTTCTAGCTCTATCAGAAGAGTTTGCATTCTCCATTCTGCTATTTATTGGAGAATGAGAGAGTTAACTCTCATTAATCTAGGCACATAATTTATCTATTTTGATTTGATTGTGTTCTGGTTCTTATAGTTTCGGCATTCTCACCTATATCTTGAAATAAATTTTGAATTTCCTTTAAAGAAATAGAAAGAATATAGGCAAGATTTTTAATTGCTGTATCCTCTTGGTATGAAATTTCTAAACCCCTTGCTATATTGAGCCTAGCCTCGTCTAATGAAATTCTAAAATTATCTATTTGTTCATCAAGTCTTTGCAACATCTCCTTAATTCTTGAACTTTGGCGGTAGTTAGGATTTATTTTATTAATAAATCCTTTTACTTCTTTAATCTCTTTATCGAGATTTTGCAGTATTCTTTTTCCATTCTTAATAGAATCGAAATCACTAGTATCAATGTTTTTATAAAGTTCAAGAATATTGACATGAAATGTAGATATTTTTTCTGAATGCCGCAAAAAATAATAAGCCGTATAACAAATATTCTTAAAAGAATTAGTATTTTCTCCTGCATTCGGTGGGGTAATGCTTATCCAACAATCATCACTTAAACGGAGTTCTCTCTCAACCAGCTTCACAAATAAATCAGCTATTGGTGCAACCATTGTCTCTACCTCTGCCACTCGAATCTGATTGACACTGTTGCTACACTTAGAGTTCTGTGGCGTATCTTCAAGCCTCTCCGTACTAATGCCATTTATGTCTGAAGAGGCTACAGAGGGTCTTCATTTCTGTACCCAGCTTCCTTCTCTAAGCCTGGTTCAACTGCCAGATTTGGCAAAGGGATTTGTAGTGATGAGGGAGTATAGATATGCTTTTTAATAAATCTATTTACGCCCTTGTAAACATTTGCATTTTCCGAATTGGGCTTTGCAATTGAAATGTGATCCTCATCTACAGCGCTAGAATCTATTCCCTGAAGGTGAGGGTCAGCCGTAACTTCATCTACTACAAGTCCAAAAGAGTGTAAAGGCTTTTTTTCAAAATAAACTAGTGAGTCTATGTATAACCTGTTGCAGTTTTCTCGATACCATCTATCAAGATCCCTTAATGTAGGATTTGCTCTTTCAAGTTCTTCTATAGTTACTGTAGGTC
>NZ_DATNPA010000300.1:0-3911 GCF_036703385.1 Allocoleopsis sp.
GCACTTAATTAAATTCCAGAGCCTATCTATTATGACTTCGTAGCTTAATACATGATTCGGATACTTTAAAAATAAAACTAGTAAATTATATTCTTTCGGAAGTAGGGTCACAATTTGACCATCATAAGTCACTTTGCAGCAATCTGTATCGACCAAAATCTTTCCATAGGATAGCGCTTGAGCATTTAAAGACTGGCTCTCCTTGCTCATCCCAGTAGGCAAGTTCATAATTTTTACTAATTTCGCTAAGTTTTAGCAGGCTCAAACAGCACATTCTAGATATAACATGTTTGAGAATCTTGCATCCCCCTATAGGCTAAAGATTTACCTATACAGTTCTAGTTATTTCTTTGCTATTTATGCTCTTTCTTAAGGAACACAGTCTCGGTAATATCCAGATCTAAGTAACTCAAAATGAATAAAAATCTATATACTGATTAAGTGGTTTTGAGGTATCGTCGGATGAAGCTAAAGGTGAGCGCCGCTCTAGGTACTCGCAGTTGCGGTGGACGATAGATACAATCCCCACCCTCAACTCTCACGAAGCCCTTTCAGGGCGAAGTGGAGTAGGGCGGGGTAGTTGAAAAAAGGCATTAAGAGCGAGGCTCAGCCTGGAACTATCACCTTCTTCAATCCAGAATGTATAGAACTTATCTAAAAGTTTTTGTGAAGATTTTGTGAAGGACTAAACGTTCCACAAATTCTACACAAGCCAGTTCTAGCATGGATGATGAGCTTCCCAGTGTTTATAGAGACAACTTCCGGTAGGACTGCTGAGAACAGAAAAATAGCCGCTCAAACAGCTGCTAAGGACTTATCCTCCGACAATGACCACCCGGATTTTCTCAGATGTAACGAGGGGTTCCGGGAGAGTGGGAACTGGCATGTCCTCTCATCGTATCGTTCCAAGGCATCCAGATGATTTATCGAAAACGGCATTAAGAGCGAGACTCAATCTGGAACCATAGCCTTTTTAGCAGCAATATCTTTTTAAAGATTCTGTATAGAACTTATCCAAAGTTTTTAAAGATCATGTGAAGAAGTAGAATCTCCACAAATTCTACACAAATCATCCCTAAGATAGATGGCACACTTACTCAGTGTTTATAGGGATAACTCTCCGTAAGGTACTGAGAGCAGAAAAAATAGCAGCTTGAACAGTCTGCTATATCGAGCAATATACGGGAGCTGATATTCGGGTTCACGCAACCCTTTAGGCTCGCGCCGATGTCGATTGACTATGGCAAGCGTGTCTTGTGTCACAACCCGAACTCAACAGGAGGTGTCACCTGATGTTAGATATACAAGATTTTTCAATTGTTTTAGCGGCTAGAGATCATAACCCGACAATGATAAACCCTGATTTTCTCAGAGGCAGCGGGGTGATTCCTGGGGATTGGGAACTGGCACGTCCTCCAGTTATGTCTTCCCAAGCCGTCCAGATTATTTTTAAAAACGGTATCAAGATTGAGGCTCAACCTGGAAGCATCAACTTTTCGCAGGGGATAGATACCGATTCTTTTAAGAATATAGAACTCCCTAGCCTTGCTCGTCGGTATGCTGTGACACTTCCGAATCTGGCATACGGTGGCGTAGGGATTAATCCAAGGCGCTTCGTAACGTTTGGCGATCGCACCGAGCAAGCGCATCAATACATTACTGAAACCATTCTTGCTCGTGGCTCTTGGCAAAATTTTGGCACTGCTCCCATGCAGGCAGGTATCAATCTGGTTTACACCTTAGAGCGCTGTCAACTGCGAATCGGTATTAGCGAAGCCCGACTCCAGATTCCAGATAGAGAGGCAATCCCAGCCATATTGTTCGCTGGAAACTTTCACTATGAGCTGACAGGTGAGTCTGCTGAGGAACGCCTAAAGCACCTGCACCAAGCTCTAGACAATTGGCAAAGCGATTTTGCCACTTATCAAGAACTCATTGACGGGAAGTTTCTCGCTGGAAGTAAAGGAGATTCCGGCTCCATCCTGTCTGCTTGAGCAATTAGCTAATTAACTTCAATTCACAAACTGACCTGATAAAAAAAGAGGAATCGATCATGGCTGACTTATTTCCAAATCCTTTAGAATTTGAGTCATTACTACCAGAGGAAAATCTCAGTGTAAAGACCGACCAATTAGATTACGCTCCAGGTAGTACAGCAACGTTCACCGTCACTGGCGTGGGTGAAGGTGAAACAGTCCAGTTTGATATCGTCGAAACCGTTGCTGGGGATGATGGGGTGTTGAATACCTATCAACCCTTTACCGTCACCGATGGTGGAACAGGTGACCTGGATGGGTTGGCAAATGGGGAAATTGTGACGGCTTGGCTAGTTCCCGCCGATCCAGATGGAGATGGCCCACAGGTCGCTTCGGCGTTGAACGCGACGTTGCAGTTGACAGCGACAGCATTAGGTGCAGATGGTGCGATCGGTACGGCTGATGATCGAACAGCAAAGACGACCTTTACCGATGCCGAAGGAAGCATTAGTAAGGTCTACCAGCACTGGGCTGATGGGGATTCCCAGGCAGCCGACTGGAACAACAATATCCTCTCAGACCAGAAATCTAACTACTTCGAGGGCGAGGTTATTCCTCATGTCTTCATCTATAAGGCTTCTAATAATACACCTCTGACAAACGGCCAGTCCTATTCCTTCAACATCAGTTACAACTACTACAATACGAGCGGCAACGCGAGCGGATTCGACTACATTACGACGTATAACATCAGCCGACAACCCACGTTGGTACCGGGTGCTTCTGGCAGTACACCTACCATAGACAGCACGTTTGCCAATGGGGGAGGGACTCAGGGAAGTTTCTACACGGTCGATGCAAATATTACGGGGGTGAGTAACGTTACTTATTCATCACCGACTGGCACGCGAGATGGAACCGTTACCGTAACCTTTACCTACACCGGACTGACCACTACGAGCGGCTTTGCTGAGATCTACTATGGACTCCACATCGCCCAACCAGGGGGTGCGGGTCCAGGAACTAATGGGGCTTCTGCATACCCCGGAGGCTCCCTGCAAACAACCGTCGATATTGGCGGTTCTGGTGCTACCTCGATTCAACTTGCTCCAGGTGCCATCATTGCAGGTCAGATCAGCGGGATGAAGTTCAATGACCTGAACGGCAATGGTGTTCAGGACACAGGAGAAGCGGGGCTTGCAGGTTGGACAATTTACCTCGACAACAATAATAATGGTCAACTTGACACTGGCGAAGTCTCGACTGTAACCGATGCACAGGGCAAGTACAGTTTCTCTGTCACGCCTGATGCGATTAAATCTACTACTACCAACGATCCATACTACGTTCGCGAAGTTAACCAAACAGGTTGGACTCAGACGTCACCCACGTCAGGGAAGTACGGTCCACTATTGGTAACGGCAACAACGCCGCAGTATCTCAATCAAAATTTCGGTAACTTCAAGAACATCGACATCAGCGGTTACAAGTGGAACGACGTTAATGGCAATGGTGTTTGGGATAGTGGTGAGACGGGACTCCAGAATTGGACAATCCAACTCGACAAGAATAACGACGGCACAATCGATGCCACCGCAACCACTGACTCTACTGGAAAGTACACCTTCACCAACCTTGGGCCTGGTACCTACAAGGTAACTGAACTCAACCAGACCGGGTGGACGCAGACTTTTGGCACCTCTGGTTATACCTTCACGGCAACGAGCGGACTGAACCAGACAGGAACCTCTGGAACAGCGACTACGTATAACTTCGGTAATTTCCAAAATAACTCCAACTTCAGCATCGACAAGCAAGTGGGTGGTGTCAAGAACCCCGATGGCACCAACGACAGCGATGGCAAAGTAGACCAAGTTGGCGACAAGATTAACTACAACATCTTAGTCACCAACACAGGCAACACCCCTCTGACGG
>NZ_DATNPA010000301.1:0-6903 GCF_036703385.1 Allocoleopsis sp.
TCCCGGTCGTGCAATATCAAAAGCAAACGTAGTTGGAGTGCCGATTAAACTCTGGTAGTCATTACTACCAACAGCATTGAACCACCTTGTAAAGGGGGGAGAACCAAAACCAATCCCCGTCGCCGTCGTCGCCGTAAACGAGGCAGGCACATTCAGACTCGCCCCTGTGCCAAACACAATGCCGGCAGGATTCATTAAATATAAATGCGAGTTCCCCCCAGTGACTTGAATGAGACCATTAATAATCGAAGGTTCACCCCCAACCACCCGCCCCAAGATATTCAAAATTCCAGGATTAGACAAAAAATTAGCGGTTTGCCCTTGTGAAAGTCCAAATTGCTGGAAACTTTGGAACAGATTAGAACCCGCTTGAGTTCCACCTTGAATATCGAAGCGGTTGCCATCACGAGTAACAACAGTACCAGTACCATCCGTCGCCGCTTGAATCGGTTGCCCCTGTGCTTGATAGGGTGGCGCAATTCCACACCAAAACAGGCCTGTAAGCAGCGAACCGACTACTCGGATGACTGGCTTCATAGAATCTCCTAATTGAGAAAATTCCAGTTATTCTTAGTTTGGACTAGTAATGTTGGCTCTCCCGTACTTAATTGATAAGCTAACCAGATATTCCTAAAATCAGTCTGCGGTAATACTTTCAAAACAACATTTTCTGGCAAACTATCAGTGATTGGGGGATTTCCACCATAAGTACGGGAGAGCCGTACTGCTGCCCATGAATTACAGAAAGTTCGTCCTGCGTCATAAGAAGTCTTCGTTACATTTAGTAACGCTTTCAGTAGTTCTTTACTCAGTGATGGCATTCCTTTCTCAACTCCCCATCCCAGTACAGGCGCAGTCACATCCTGTATCTCAAGCAACCAAAAACTTTTTAAAAGGTTCATCAGGACTTGTCGGTTTCAACCCTCCTCCAGGAGAACCGCAGGGAACCGCGTCGGGAGGATCGCGTGGAAATTGCCCCCAAGATACCAATAATCTAACCCCGTTGACACCAGGCACTAAACAGGGGTTAACGAAAAACAAGGGAGAAAAGATAACCGATTATCCAACCTTAACGATCAGCGAACATCCGACATTTTTTGTTTATGTACCTCAAACTGCTGCACAGGAGGCGGAGTTGATCGTGAATGAGCAAACGGGTGAAAACAAGTATAGTGATTTTTACTACACCAAAATCAACCTTCCTGGTCGTCCCGGTATTGTTAGGATTAAACTTCCAGCTGAGCGATCGCTAAAGACGGGGAAGTTGTATCAGTGGTATTTTAGGCTAATTTGCAATTCTAATAACTCAGCAGGAGAAATTTCTGGACAGAAAGCTTCAGATAGCTCAGGAAATGCAGAAGCATTAGGGTGGGTTAAGCGAATCGAAGCTGAGCCAAATCTTGTGAAGGCTTTAGAGCAGCAAAAGACACCATTACAGCGTGCAGCCTTGTACGGAGAATACGGCATTTGGCACGAACTTTTAACAACCCTGGCAGAGCAACGGCACTCTCAACCTGAGGTAGCAGCTATGTGGCAGAACTTGCTCAAGTCAGATTCTGTAAAACTAGGTGAGATTTCTAAAGCACCTCTACTCGAGTGCTGTACTCTAAAGGTTGAGTAGCTGAGCGTGAATTGCCTTGATAAAGAGTGCATCCCGATTGTGCAAAAATACCAGGCGAAATCGCGGCTACACGAAACTGACGCTGCCCCCGCAGCGTCGATGTATTAGTCCGCGCAGGCGGACTTGGAATGGAATAGCCCCAGACTGCGACGCTGAGGGGCAATTTACACATTGGGGATGCGCCCTGACAAAAGCCTTAACTTCCTTTCTAAGGAGGGAGAGGGTTTTGCTTGAATTGGCTACAGATTTAGCTCCCCCCAACCCTCATTAAAAAGGGGGGCTATTGAGAACCTATATTAAACATCCTTTAACTAATAAAGCGGAAATCCCCCTAAATTCCCCAAGGAGATCCCCCTCCCGTCCCCCTTAAAAAGGGGGAAGCCAGAGGATGCTACTCCTTCGGAGAACGCTTCGCGAACGCTGTTTTTTGCTCCGGGGACTTTGAAGAAATTCTCCCCCCTGTTTAAGGGGGGCTGGGGGGGATCGAATCGATAATTGAACAGTATTATCTTAGTCCTATACATAAGTAAAATGGGGAATAAATTAAGACGTTTTTTTGAACACTGGCGCGGGATATTAATCGCAGTTCCTACCGTGGCAGGATTAACCATCGCTGTGCGCTTAACCGGGGTATTGCAACTCCTAGAATGGGCCACGTTAGATCAATTTTTCCGCTGGCGTCCCTTTGAACCTACCGATTCACGCATTGTAATTGTTGCTTTTACCGAACAAGATATTAGAAAGACAAAACAGTGGCCAATTTCTGATGCCGTTTTATCACAATTGTTGGAAAAAATCAAGAAACAACAACCCAGAGCCATTGGTCTGGATTTGTTTCGAGATTTACCTGTTCCACCCGGTCACGAACAATTAATTAAAACCTTTGAATCCACACCCAACCTAATTGGAGTCGAAAAAGCTGTTAAAGATTCCTATGGCGAGTCTGTCGCTCCACCGCCAACATTGAGCAAGTTAGGTCAGGTTAGTACTGCCAATATGGTATTAGATGAAGATGGCAAGATACGTCGGGCATTGCTGGCAATTACATTCAAAAATGGCGAAACGAAACAATGCCTAGCTGGGATGCTGGCTTTGATATATCTAAATGCTGAAGGCATTACTCTGCGACAGATTGAACCCAACAATAAAAATGGTTTGGGTAAAGCCGTTTTGGCTCGAATGAAACCCAATGATGGCGGTTACGTCCGTGCTGATACTAACGGTTACCAAATCTTGTTGAACTTTCGCAACCATGCCTGTAGGCGAAAACTGCAAGCGTGCCAGGTTTACCGCACCGTATCGATCGCCGAGGTGCTGGAAGGACGAATTCCAGCAGATTTGATGCGCGATCGCATCGTCTTAATTGGTTCAATGGCAGAAAGTGTCAAAGATCGTTTCTTCACTTCCTACAGTAACAGTCTCCTGGCGGCACCCTATAGCATCGAAATCCACGCCGATATTATCAGCCAACTTTTGAGTGCTGCACTCGATGGGCGTCCTCTCCTCCAGGTTTGGTCGGAACCCGTAGAGTGGTTGTGGATTGTTCTGTGGTCGTTTGTCGGCGCAATTTTGGGTAGTCGGTTACTCCACATCCGCACAAAAGTGGTTGGTATTTTACTGGTTGGTGGTACTCTTACCCTTGGTGTGTACCTCGCTTTACTGGCAAGCTGGTGGATACCCTTGATTCCCCCACTCCTAGCCCTAGCAGGGTCAGGTTTTGCCATTACAGCCTATATAGCCTATAGCGAACGAGAAGACCGCCAAGCGGTGATGCATCTATTAGGGCAACACATCTCCCCCAAAATCGCCCAAGTCATTTGGCACAATCGCCAGCGGCTGCTCAAAGATGGACAACTGAAAGGCCAGAAACTAACCGCAACCGTACTCTTTACTGACTTAAAAGGCTTCACCACGATTACCGAGGAAACCGAGCCAGAAACGCTGATGGTCTGGCTCCAAGAATACATGAATGTCATGGCTCAGTGCGTTCTCGGCCATGCTGGAGTGGTGGATAAATTTATTGGAGATGCTGTAATGGCGGTGTTTGGCATTCCCATCCCCAGAACTCTACCAGAGGAGATTGCCAAAGATGCGATCACTGCCGTAACGTGCGCTTTGGATATGGGAGCTAAGTTGCGATCACTCAATCAGCAATGGCAGCAAAAAGGACTTCCAACCGTCGCCATGCGCGTGGGAATTGCCACGGGCACTGTGGTAACGGGCAGTGTAGGCTCTCGCCAACGACTCAATTACACCACAATTGGAGACAGTGTCAACATAGCCGCACGATTAGAAAGTTACGATAAATCTCTTGATGACGGAATTTGCCGGATTTTGATTAGTGAAGAAACATACCATCATATTCAGGGCAAATTTTCCACTCAATTTATCGGCAGTGTACAGCTCAAAGGACGTATGCAATCGGTCAAAATCTACCAAGTTGTCTCCGAATAGCAATTGATGCAAAAGACGAGAGTTGGTAGACGAAAGGTGCGATCGCTCCAGTCAGAGCCAGAAGTGAGGAACCGATAAGATATCCTAGGACTTACGGGGGTAAGCTTGCTGCGGTTGGTGCCGAACTTAGCCGCCTGTTAGGAGACAAAACGAGTGAAACTAGGAGTATTGTGGCGGAATCTAGGAAATTCAGTAGCTTACTACCCCAATTTGGCGAAAGTAACAGGTGGGGTGACGGCTTCTGTCCTTTTTTGCCAGCTATTTCACTGGCAGTCCCAATTGAGACATCCTAATCAGTGGGTAAGAACGACCATTGATGAAATTGAAAAGGAAACGGCTTTAAGTCGCATTGAACAGGAATTGGCGCGAAGTGAACTGGTGAAGCGATCGCTCCTCAAAGAACGGGTCGTTAGTGGTTCGAGTGACACGCTGGAGTTTTGGGCAGATATTGACGCTCTTGAACAAAGATTAAACGATTTTTGGCAAGAAGGCTCTAATCTTTCTTCTTGTTCTCCCAGACACGAAATAACTTTACAACCATCTAATTCATCTCAGGCTACATCCAACAATTTATCTTCACAGATAACAACTGAACCTATCCTAGAGGTTGTGACGCCTGCGAAAGTAGAGAGACAGGATACTATTAACAGCGAGACAATCCACCCAGCTCATAGTTCTGGCTCAAAATCAACTTCTATAGAAGGAATTGAAGACTCGCCTCCCTCCACTCGGATTGTTAAAACGGATAAGTTTTTCCCCGTGCGTCGTCAACCTGTTGCTGTTAAAGTGACCCCTCATTATCAATTTAGCGGGCCTTGGGAGTCTCGTGAACAATTTGAGGAATTTCAACGAGCGTTATTGGAATATTTCAAAAACCAGGGAGTAGAGAACCCTGGTGGATGGGTTTTTCGTATTGTAGACGGTATGACAAAAGGGCTAGTGTCCCCGTTCTGGGATGAATTTGTTTCAGGAATTCCCTTAGGAGAAAGTCAAAAAGTTAAGCGAGATTGGGAGATTGAGCCAGGAGTTCCCTATCCAGCATTTGAAGAGGAACGCACTCAGTATTACCTGCAAAAAGGAGAGCCATTAGAAGTAGCTGTATCTAGAGCACGTTCTGATTTGAGGAACCCAGTGCTTGGCAAAGATTTATGGGAAGGATTTTTGAGGAAATGCGATCGCATGGCTGATGAGGCGCTCAAAGCGAAGCAGCTAGGAGTAAAAACGCCCTATCTCCCACCCTCATTTACCACTAAACCTCAAGTTACCACACAAAGTGTGGTTGATAAATTATCTGCGATCACTCCTCAATTTTCCCTACCATCCTCTAGTTCTGACTTACCTACTGAGCAGAGTGTAGCAGAGGAGAATATTGAGGATGAAACTTCCAAATCACGCGGCAATGTTCCTCCGATTTCTGCTTTGCAAGAGGCTTATAAAACTTCTATGGGTCGAACTCTGGTTGAACGTCAAATTGCTGAACATCCAGAATGGGGATATGGAATTGTTGATGGTAATGTCGTAGATGTACTTCCTTTTTAAGCCGATAAATTATGGAAAAAATTGGCAAAATTGATGTCATGGCTTTAGGACGCCCTAATATTTCACCGCAGGAAAAAGAAAAACTACAAAGGGCTAAATTGCAACAACAGAAAGAGGATGGTTATCAACAGTTGGTTGAACTGTGTCATTTAGGTGAGTATCATGCAGCTAAGCAACTAGCAGACCGAAATCCTCAGTGGGGTTACGAAGTTGTTGATGGGGTTGTTATAGAGAAGATCGATTAGAAAAGACTCAGCTGAATTGGTGTTTGGTCAATGCTATTCCAGGGTAAAGGCGGAACTGGAGCACCACACTGTTCCAGCAATTGCTGAAAGTGACGAGCATTTCCAGGAGAATACTTTTCAATTGGGCAATGCATGAAGAAGTAGATACGCTGACCCGATTGCAACCACTGGTCAACCAAACTCACCCATTCTTCCATAAAAGGCTGATTCACGTCTTTGTCGGGATGGCTGATAAAGCGCACTAGGCTAAATGGTGCAGTAACAACAGGTTGCATTGGCACCTTGGGCTTTCGTGGGTCTACAGGTTGCTGTGCGTAGCTAGCTGAACCACTGTAGGCGGGTCGGGTGTCTAATACCACTCGTCCAACCCCCAGTTCTTGCAGGAGGGCATTGAGATGACTCGCGTGGGGTTCTTTGTACCAGTCAGCATGGCGGACTTCAACAGCTAAGGGTGCTTCACTCCGAGGCCAAGCATTGAGAAAGGCGGCGAGGTCTTTTACAGAGGCGGGTTCGTAGCTGGGGGGAAGTTGGGCGAAGATGGGGCCAAGGTGCTTACCCAAAACCTGCATCTGTTCTAAAAAGGCTAAAGCACCGGGAATTGAGGGTTCTAGCAAGCTGTTGTGTGTGAGTTGGCGCGGTAGCTTTGGGCAAAATTCAAATTCGGGTGACATTTGTGATGCCCAATGTGCCACCGTTTCGCGATCGGGCACGGCATAGAATGTTGTATTGCCTTCAACTGTAGTGAAGCGCTTGCTGTAAAGCTGTAGAAATTCTGCTGATTTACTTCCTTTGGGATAAAATTCGCCAACCCAACTTTTGTGACCCCAAACTGCACACCCGATCTTGAAGTTCATGATTCCCGAATAATCGATACAACTGGACTTTTTCCCAGTGATACTTACGATAGTAGCGTTTAGAGCAAAAGCAAGCGATCGCTCTCCATAAATCTAGCACCCTGCTATTGAAATAGGTCGCAAAATATGCTGTATTAACGATCGCTTACGCTGACCGAGTAAAGTATCCAAAAGTAGTCTTGGACGCTTC
>NZ_DATNPA010000302.1:0-4536 GCF_036703385.1 Allocoleopsis sp.
AGAGCGTCTAGAAATTTGAGCTGTGAGTTGCCTGTTGCTAGGATTACAGAGGCTGTACCTTTTTCCAGAAGTACGGACTGCAAGTGATTTTTGGCAAACTGCGCCGCATCTAAAGCGAGTTCAGCTTCGTTGTTGTAGAGGGATACTGATAGGGCATCGAATCGAAAAGTTTGTTCGGGAGTATACAACATGATGGTGCTTTTTTTCTTAGCAATGTGGAGTTGAGACTTTTTTACTCATACTTCCACAAGGGCTAATTTTTTCAATCTAGCCGACTGGGTATTGTTTTAAATTTATCGGGAGTTCCGAGGGAGTAATCCTGAATCTGAAAGTCACCAAAGGGTTTCTTCTCTAAACGCGATCGCAACGCTTCATCGAGAATTACCCCTTCTGATTGTTTTTTGACACCAATGATAATCACACTTCTTTGATAGGACGTTTCATCCTGATTAGAATTACAATTATCCTGCCGAAATTGACCCAGATTTAATAAGCGGTAATTTTGTACGCTGGGAACCCTGCTAAATAACTTTTTGGCTAAAAGTTGGATTTGCTTCGAGCGTTCAAAGGCTCGGCGCTCTTCCTGGGTTGGCGACCCCTCACAAGAAGCGGTTCCTACCGAAATAATCTGACTTGGGTTTTCCATTATCCTCTGGATTCCTTCCGCTTCGAGGTCGGACTGTAAGGAGTCGAGAGAAATCAGGCGATCATTATATTTAACTTGGTAGGAACTCCCAAGTTGCCATTTATATTCTCTAGAAAGAACGGCTACGTTAAACTCCGCTGTTCTCCCTTGGCTATCTGTTCCTTCTACATAGGGGAAATAATCGACTTCTCCTTTCTCTTGTGGCAGTTGAGCGTTCTTTGGAAATGAACGATGTTCTGCCCCCAAAAGCACTAACATACCGAAACCGAGCAATCCCAATGCTACTATCAAGAATGCCAAAAACGCCAGGAAGGGTAATCTACCTGAATCCTGTTCTGACGGTGGTATTTCTTGCGATGGCAGGGTCGTTGTCGTTTCTTGTGGCGGTAAGGGTGCAGGTATCGCAGCACCTACTACATTGACGGTTGCAGCGTGGCTAATATTGTCGCGATCGAGTTCTGCAAGGCGATCCAAAATGGCTTGGGCATTACCAGGGCGCTGATTGGGGTCACGCGCCATCAGCCAATCGACCAAATTCAACAGTCCCGGTGAAATCCCGGAGGTATGACTGCGCCAGTTCAACTGATCTAAGCGAGGATCATACATTGTATTGGGATACTGCCCCGTCAATAAAAAGACAAAGGTGCGTCCCAAGGAAAAGAAATCGGATTGCACCCGTGCTTCTCCATTGGCTTGTTCGGGTGCGGTGTAGCCAGAGGAGATAATGGCTGTGATACCCTGTCCTGAACCCAACTTGGCGAGGTAGGTTCGGGTTACTTCTCGCGCCGTGCCAAAGTCGATTAATACCAACTGACCATTGGGTCTAAGCATTACATTGGATGGCTTAATATCCCGATGCAGGTAATGCTTGTCGTGTACCAGCTTTAAAATAACAGCTAGCTGATTTAACCATGCGATCGCTTGCTCTTGAGAAATGGGGCGATTCCCTCGCGCTGCCATCCACTCCTCTAAGTTGGAGCCTTCGATTTTCTCCATGACAAGGCAGTGCAAGGATGGGCCATTTCTGGTCTGATACGGGAAGTAGCCATCTACCTTGGGAATACCGGGATGATGAAGCTGTCCCAACACATCTGCTTCTTGTTTGAAGAGTTCTACAGCTTTGGCGTCGCTGTTGAGATTCTCTTTGAGGACTTTGAGGATTTCGGACGTCCCCTGCTCGTCAGATTCGTAGATTATACCAAAGCCACTTTTGTCACTCAGGAGGCGCGTTACCCGATAGCGTCCATGTAAGAGTAGGTCAGAACCACAATTTTCACAGAAGCGGTTGCGAGTGTTATCGGGATCGTCAGGTTTACGGCAGTGAGGGTTAATGCAAAGTGACATGGATGGCTTTAATGAGCACAATATTCCCAATATAGATAAGGAATCGCTAAGGCTCTACCCTCTGACAGCAAGTCCTGTGACATCGTTCCCGTATGACCATTTGCTTCGAGATTCCGAAATTAGTAGGCGATCGTGTCGCTCTCGCTTTCTTCTAGCATAGCGATCGCTGTCTGTGCAGCCTCTCGAACATCAGCTTCAGAGTCGGTTAATAACAGGCGTAAATAAGGAATAGCTTCAACCTCATATAACTCGCCTAGCTCGTCAACGGCATTCTCTCGCACAATATAATCTGGGTCTTTTAACGCTTCTATCAGTACTGGTAGCGCCTTATTCGGATATAGGCATCTCATGTAGCGTAAAACACTCCCTCTCACATAGGGAGATGGATGCTGAAGTAAAGCTAAGACTTGCTCAACGGCGTCTTTGTCGCCTAACATTCTCAGACTATCCACTGCTTCCATAACAACCATCGGTCGCTCATCATGGAGAAAGGAACGCAATAAGTCCCAAAATTCAGGATCGTCTAGTTGAGCTTCAGTAAGTGCAAAGAGAATAGCCCGCAACCTTGCCGTATCTGCCTTTTTGATTTCCCTCCGCAAGAAAGCGATACCCACCTCACCCTGTGCCCCGATTAGGTTTGCCACTTCTTGATAGTACACATCCGCATACTCCTCTCCTTCGAGAGGCGAACCTTGAAAGTGGGCAATAAGTTCTTGAAGGGTGAGATGGTCGAGTTCAGGATAAAAACTCATATTGGCTCTCCTTGAAACTCAGTAACTCTACATCCCGCACAACTCCTCGATTTCAGCCAGTGTCATACTGTTAAACGTTCCCAGAGGAAACTCGCGACGAAGAGTACTAGGCAGAGCGTTGATTGTGATTGTTTTAGCTTCGCGCAATTCGTTTAATTCTTCAAGTCGTCTAGGCGATAACCTTACACCGTGCTTCTCTGCTAGGCGCTGGTATTGCTCTAGAATCTTTTTCGCCTTCCGACACTCTTGCTTCGTTTGTGGTTGAGATGACAGGTTGCTCCTTGCGAGAGAGGAATAAACAGCAAAACACCTATCCAGAGACATACAAAAAAATGCCTCTAGATATGTTGTGATAACTATATATGCCTCGCTCACAATGAGCTAACGCTAACTTAAACCATAACAAATTTGCTCTTAGTTTGCAACACCTGAAGCTGGGAAAGCTGTCAAACATACGTTATTCAAGTGTCACGCTCAAGCGCGATCGCATCTTGTATCCTTGCTCCCTCCCTTACCCTCCTCGTGCGCTAGTGTTTTTTAGAGAAGGTCTGACCCATTGGGTTAGATACAGATGTTTGGTCGTTACTGAAACGGCTTTTCGGATAAGTTCTTATGCTGCCTACGCCAGAAAACAATTCGGTTGTTCCCAACGATAGAAACGCTGTTGTTAACCCATCGCAAAAGCCAATTGGGGTCGCTTGGTTAAAGAAATTAGTCTCACCTGATGTGATTGCTCCGGTGGTGGTTGGTATTTTGGTAATCCTGATATGGGAGATTTTTGTGTGGGTGACGAAGATGCCGCCTTACTTGCTTCCAGGGCCGTTTTTAGTGTTTCAGACGTTGATTGGTGATTGGAATGAACTGTTCCCTTCACTCATGATTACCCTGCAAATTACGATCGCAGCTTTTGTTGCGGCGGTGGTTTCTGGGTTGTTGGTGGCGATTTTGTTTACTCAGAATAAGTGGATTGAACGGAGTTTGTTTCCTTATGCGGTGATTTTGCAGACGACGCCGATTGTTGCGATCGCCCCCTTAATCATTATCTGGCTGAGGAACAATACGTTCGCGGCTTTGGTGGTTTGTGCCTGGATTGTGGCCTTTTTCCCCATTGTTTCTAACACTACCCTTGGACTCAACAGTGTTGACCACAACCTGAGTAATGTGTTTCAGCTTTATAAGGCATCTCGTTGGCAGACTCTGCTATATCTGCGTTTACCTAGTGCTTTGCCTTATTTCTTGGGAGGGTTGCGGATTAGTGGGGGTCTGGCGTTGATTGGTGCAGTGGTGGCGGAGTTTGTGGCGGGTACAGGCGGGGCGCGATCGGGTATTGCTTATCAAATTTTAATGGCAAGCTACAATCTGCAAATTCCTCGGATGTTTGCGGCTTTATTGATGACAACCAGTTTAGGTGTGATTATTTTTGTTGGGTTGACTTTTTTATCTGACTTTTTGTTGCGTAATTGGCATGAGAGTGCTGTCAAAAAAGAGAATTGATATAGAGGTGATCATCAATCATATCATTTCCATTAGCATCGAAATTCTTCAAAAACTTCAGCGTCCCTCAGCGTTCCCCTCTGCGCTCTCTGCGTTAAAAAAATAGGATTTCAATACCAACGGATTCGACATCATTTAGGATGGCCATAGAATCTCCTGAAAAGACCAAGCGATATCGTTGGAACCTAATCCGGTAAGATTTGTATGACTTAAAGCACTAATCAAATCTAATGATCCCCACAGCAGGACACTATTGGCTGACCAATGCCCATGTACCTTGGTCTGTCTTGAGTCTCAATA
>NZ_DATNPA010000303.1:0-4517 GCF_036703385.1 Allocoleopsis sp.
CACAGGGCAGAAGGCAAAAGGTTTATTACTGCTACGTGGTCGTTTCAGCCGTTAACTCTGTCCTAACCTTTATGGCGACAGCTAGATCTAATGTAGGGGTTTTCCGACTGGAAAGCCCCTACAAGGCTAAAGATACAAAAGCGGGAATTAGGATACTCCCCTGGTACCGAACCTCTAAAGTCGTATTTCCCTGACTTTAGAGGTAGAACTTTTCTGGGTGGGATAGGTGCCAAGACAGAGGAGGAATGGTTGAGAGACAAGTATTTTTAACTTGAGCCTAGGATTTTTCTTTTGAATTCTTTTGGCCTTGCATAGTATCACAAAACATCTCATTTTTTCCCACACTTAGTAGTTTATTAAGCTAACAATAAACCGCTCTAGCGCTACTCCCTGCGATAGCTTATTGAATAGTTAGGCGTGCTATTCTGTGTACATCTGTCTTAGGATATATTTAGGCAGCGGATAAGTGAAGATTTAATGGACAAGGATTGAGGAGCATGAAACTACTTATACTAATTTTAGTTTTTTTTTATACAGTGATTGCTCAGCGCTTGTTCAGCATCTGGCTAAAATTCTTTCAACGAGATAGCAACATGTCGCCGGGAGAAAAGCAGCTCTCTTGGGTCGTTTTGATTGTAGGGACTGTGTTGTGGCCCGTTGTGATTCCTAATGCTTATTTGGCAATTTTAGAAAAAAAATTAGAGAGTTAAACAGAGATGAGACGCCGATGAATCCCTTAAGATTGGCTGACTTGCACTGACAGGCTGACTTGGTTTAGGGCAGGCAGGGTGCCTACCCCACAAAAATTTTGCTTACCTTCTTCAGTGACCTGGGATTTAAGTCTGGTTAAACACCGACAGCAATAGACTAACCGGTAACAGCTGCACTCGTTGTTGGCATGGCTGGTTGAGCGGATTGGGCACCGATTCGTGCGTGGTAAAGTTTAGCTAAACGTTGTTCGTATTGTGCCAAGTCGGCTTCAATTTCTGTAAAGAGGGCGGTTGAAGTAGGGTCAGTGTATTGTTTGCGTAGGTTATATGAATCAACGACACCGGTTTGGATATCGCCTAAGGTGCGACGCAAAATTGCCATATCATCACTGGAGTGTAACCAATCTTGCAAGCTGGCGTAGATATCAGCAGCAGAGGCAGAAATTGACTCAGATGCATCCAAATCCTTCAGACGTTGTTCTAGCATCTGAATATGGTTCTGCTTGTTCTCGATCATCTCATAGAGGAGCGATCGCAATGGTGCATCCGAAGTCTTTTCCGCATACAGTTCAAATGCTTTTCGGGCATAGCGCTCACCCGTCAGTGCGGTATTAAGAGCATCAGCAATCTCCCTCTTACTATTGCCCCCCCACGCTTGTGCTAACTGCCACCATTGGGCAGTCGCATCAGTTTCATCAGGTAGAGCCTGCTCAGGAATGCCGAGTCCCAGGCGAGTCAGGATTGCTGTTGTGAAGATTGCCAAGTCACCCGGTTGCCTGGAGGTAATTAAGTTTCCATCCACTACCAACGGCTCATCCATGTAGTTGGCACCCGCATTAATCATATCCTTGTGAATTGAGACAAAGCCGGTCGCATTTTTGCCCTTGAGTAAATCGCCTTCAATCAGCATCTGGGGGCCATGACAAACAGCAGCAATTAGCTTACCCAATTGCATTGCTCTTTGGACAAACTTCACAGCGTTGGGGTTGTTGCGCAGGGTGTCAGGAGCCATGCCACCAGGGATGACAACCGCATCGAACTCTTCAGGGCGTGCTTCGGTTACGGTTCCATCAGGCTTAATGGATACTTGTTTTTGTTTCCCTTCGTACTTTTCATTCATTCGCGAACCTAGGACAGTAACGTCTGCCCCAGCTTGTTGCAAGGCTTTGTATGGGATTTGAAACTCACAATCCTCGAACTTCTGGTCGAGCAGAATCGCGACTCGTTTTTTAGTGGGATTTGTTGTTGCCATTTGATTTCTTGGTTGTCCTATTAATCGTGCAAATATTGGTGATAAAGGTGATTCGCTGAGGAACCCGGTTCAAAGCGCGATTACTCTTGGTGCTGCGCTTTGTAGAATCCGGGTTTCATGGCTAACCTCATCTAGAATCCCTCTCTTTGCAGTAGCGTTTCCACTACTGACTAGTGTTGCTTGTTAATCGCAGTTGTAATCTTTGAGTGAGGTCTCCCTTGTAAGGCCAAAACCAGCACCTCATTCAGCTAAGTTGTGTTGGTTAAGTAGCCACCTCACAACAGCAACGATGTGTCCAATATCTAATACTGTCTTTAGGTTATGCATTTATGAGGAGCTGTGCTTCGCTCAGAAGAAATAGATAGTTTTCAACATAATCACGGGATTGTGTCGTTGAAACCCAAGTCATAAATCCTTGGAGCAAGAACACCCAGATTAAACATCCGTTTTGAGCTGTTGCTCATTGGTCAGAGTGGCAACTAACCCTTCAAGTTCACTGACGACGCGTTCTAATTCATCCACTAGAGGGGTTGACTCATGAGCATGAAAGGCATCTATTAAAGCTCGGTAATACCAAAGTGTGCCGTTTTTTCCGCCATGAAAGCGCTCCCACAGGTCATCTTTGAGCAAGCGATAGTCCTTCAGAATAGAGCGAGCATTGTGCAGCTTATCAGCCGCCGAAACTAAACGAACTGAAGCAGATGCTGTGGGGATATGAGCAATATAGGCTTCTTTCCGCTCACGCCAAGGGGGTTTGGGGGTCGTGTCCGACTCACTGCAACCCTCGACAATGTTGGTTACGGTATCGCCAAAGCGGCGACGGATTTCTTCGCGGGTTGCTGCTCCGCCTTGGTCTTCCACGGCATCGTGAAGGAGTGCAGCGATCGCTTCATCTTCATTCGCGCCATATTCTAGGGCAATACTGGCAACACCCAGCAGGTGAGCAATATAGGGAACTCCTCCACCTTTACGGGTTTGGTTGGCGTGCAGTTGGGAGGCAAAAATTAGGGCATCTGTAAATCGTTCTGAGAGCTTCATTTTTAGATCAAAGAGGTTAAGAAAGGCTGAGATTCTGCCAGGAATGAGCTGGAGCATCCGATAAGCTAATGGTGTCACAGTCGGTCGGGACTTCGTGACTCACACAAACAGTCTATTGTCACTGATGTCTTCTGTAGAAAAACGCCTGGAAGCGTTCTGTCAATTGACCCTAGGGACACAATTGGCTCTAATTAGCTTTACTGGCGTTTGTCAATTTCAACACAGACAGACTTCTGGCTTGGGACTTGCTATCTCTACCTTTGACCAGATGGCAGCTTTGCCCACCACGATAAACTGACAACAAATATCCTTAAAGTGCGTCTCCTCAGTAGTACCCATCACTAGCCATGACCAATCGTCTTGCCCAGTCCCAAAGCCTGTATCTTCGTAAGCACGCAGAAAATCCTATTGATTGGTGGCCTTGGTGTGATGAAGCCTTGGAAACTGCAAGGGCAACCAATAAACCGATTTTTCTTTCGATTGGTTACTCTAGCTGCCACTGGTGCACTGTCATGGAAGGGGAGGCATTTTCCGAGCCCGCGATCGCAGAGTACATGAATGCCAATTTCTTGCCGATCAAGGTAGACCGGGAAGAACGACCGGATATTGATAGTATTTACATGCAGGCGTTGCAGATGATGACCGGCCAAGGAGGTTGGCCTCTGAATGTCTTCCTTACTCCCGATGATCGGGTGCCGTTTTATGGTGGCACCTACTTCCCCGTAGAACCACGCTATGGACGCCCCGGTTTTTTGCAAGTTATGCAAGCGGTTCGCCGATTCTACGATCTGGAAAAAACGAAGCTCCAAACGTTCAAAGAAGAGATTCTGACTCACCTCCAGTCGGCCGTCGCTCCCTCTCTAACACAGCCGCTGAGTGAGGATTTGCTAGAGCGCGGGATGGAGACGAATACAGGTGTTGTGAATGCCGGAAGTTACGGACCGAGCTTCCCGATGATGCCCTATGCTGAACTGGTACTGCGGGGCACGCGCTTGAATTTGGACTTTAAAGACGATTCTTCTCAGGCTGCGCGATCGCGTGGGTTAGACCTGGCAAAGGGTGGCATTTACGATCATGTGGCGGGTGGCTTTCACCGCTACACCGTTGATGCTACATGGACGGTGCCTCATTTTGAAAAAATGCTCTACGACAACGGGCAAATCGTGGAGTATCTGGCGAATTTGTGGAGCGCAGGCATTACCGAACCCGCATTAAAACGTGCGATCGCTGGCACTGTCCAATGGCTCAAGCGGGAAATGACCTCAGCTGATGGGTTCTTTTATGCGGCTCAGGATGCTGATAGCTTCATTGACTCCCATGCGACTGAGCCAGAAGAAGGGGCTTTTTATGTCTGGAGTTATCCAGAATTGGAACAACTCTTAACTGCTAAAGAGTTAGCAGAACTCAAGGAGCAATTTACGATTACAGCCGAAGGCAATTTTGAAGGGAAGATTGTCTTACAGCGTCGTTACTCTGAGGTGTTAAGCGATACGGTTGAAGCCGCTTTAGCCAAACTG
>NZ_DATNPA010000304.1:0-18095 GCF_036703385.1 Allocoleopsis sp.
GCGTGGCGTGTACAAGCTTTGGGTTCACATCGGTCATAAAGAACTGACAAACCAGACTGGTAATCCCAAGGGCAATGCCTAGAACCAAGATGGCGCTGTAACCTTGGAGCCTTCCACCAGGCCAGTTCGACACTACTAGAGCCAGCAATGGCACACCGATGAGATTCGTTAAGCTGACAGCACTATTACGAAAAACAAAATACCGCCCCCTCAACCGCTGAGGTACTAACGCCGCCATCCAGCTCAGCCAAGAAGCACGACCGAAAGATTCCAAGAGCTGAGTTACCCAGATTATCGCCAATGTCAACTGCACGAGCTGATGTCCAGCAATATGAAAGGAGCTTCCCAACCAAATTGCTAGTACGAGAATCAGCCACAGCACCCGCGACGGACCGAAAATGCAGATGGAATACCCGTAGCGGCTGTGCATTCGGTCTGCTAAATAGGCTCCGAAGGGTTGGAGCAGATTTACTAGCTGAGGAATAGAGGCGAGCATACCGATTTCTACTGGACCAGCACCCAGATCCAGTAAGAAACTACTAAGCAACGCGCCGCCGATGATGCTGTAAAAAAGCGTACCAAAGACACCTTCGAGAGTTAATGCTCTAAGAGTTGAGCGAGTTTCCGGCTTGGAAAGTTTTAGAGGTGGGTTTGTCAGTAGTACCGTCTCTAATGAGGCTATATCCTCTTGGATTTCCTGATGGGGAAGAGGTTTCGTTTCGAGTAAGCTGCGATCATTTTCTTTTTCGAGCATGTTGGATAGTCAATATTTACTCCCTTCCCAGCAGAAGAATATTTAGCCGAACGTCTAACGCAAAAGCGAGCGCGCAATGCCAGATGCGATCGCTTGCTCTCCAACCATGAAAGCTAATCCGCTACGAACTTGCCTCATCCTGTAGTAAGTTGTACGAGGCGATCGCGCTTGTACAAGTAAAGCCTTGTAGATCGCCTGTCAAACTACGTCGGAATTTCTCGGCTATCTTCTGGCTTCGAGGGCCATCGAACAGTCACAACGGTAGAATCTGTCTCAGCAGACCAATAATGAGCTACCCCCGGCAACCAGAGAACGTAATTGCCCTCACGAGACATTACAAACTCTTGCTCCGGGAATTGAAGGCGAAATCGCCCATTAATCAGGATAGAAAGTGTAGTCGCTTCGATGTTCGTTGCCCACTGCGTTCTGCCGTCTCCAGCTTTATGGACACCCCATTTCACTTCTAGAAGGGGGGTCGAACGAGGGTCATCCGTTGGAGTAATAAAGTGACCCAGGAACCAACCCCATCGATTTGCACCTTCAACACTGGCGTTTCCAAAAACAACGTTAGGCGGCATGAGCTAATTTGTTCCTAAGGGAGAGCAATTGATAGCATTTCGGATTTTTGATGTGTGAAAACCTTGACCAGACATCGTTTCATAAATTCAAATGTGTTACGTCTAACCCCAAATGGTCTGACACCTCTAAATTTTGCTGGACTCAAGTTTGAGCTGAGCTTTGTTTTCGGCTCTTTTCTATAGATAAAACTCTTGTTTTTTGCGTGTTTTAATTGAGAATTTTAAATAAAGTATACTTGAGAGTTTATTAATACATTTGTTTCTATGATTACAAAGTTAATTTTTATGGCAATTAACCTTTGGATAGAGGTTAATCAAGTAACAAAAACCGTATTTTCCTATTAGCCAAAAATTTTTCTTTCAAACTATTTAAACATCTGTCCATTAAGATAATTTATGCAATTTCAAATTGAATGCAACAGTTTATTAAAAAATCATCAAACGTGCTTAACATGCTAAGAGTCGTTTGAGATGAGAGAGGCGAGGGTAATTGTATGCAACGAGAAGGGCGATAGTTATGGGGATATCTGCCCTCACTGTATAGGGATGGGGTTTAATTGGCTCGGGAGTCAACTCCAACAGCTAAGCCGCCGACTAAGCCTGTGACTTGCTAATATAGCAGTTTTCAATGGCTGGCAATAGAGGTCATCTGTAGGGGCACGATATTATTGTGCCCCCTCATTTTTAGGGTAATATAAGCCTAAAATAACGTAAAAAAATATTTTATAAATAACTTCCTTTTAGCTGGAGAAGTATTTTTTCTCCGTTGTCTCCCTTGTTTCTCTTATCCCCTCACTTGCAAGTTCCGGGACTTCCCGTGAAAAGTAAGCTCCATGACGCCGCTGATGCCACTGCCATGCATGAGTTACGATCTCCTTTAGGTTTGGGTATTGAGGATGCCAACCCAAAACGTTTCTAGCTTTATCGCTACTGCCGACTAAAACAGGTGGGTCGCAAGGTCGGCGATCGCATTCCACGATTTTAATGGGTTTTCCTGTTACCTCCTGGGTCGTTTCTATCACTTTTCGGACGGAAAATCCGCTACTATTTCCTAGATTAAATGCCGCATTGTCTCCCCCTTTCAGGAGGTATTCTAAACCTAAAATATGGGCTTGGGCTAAGTCAGCATGCATCACTGCCGAAATGTTGTGGCTTGTGAATAGTTGGTCGAGCAGGGCGCGATCGCTGATATCACCCACAATCAACTTGACCTTTAAGACCTGCTCCACGAGTTCTCGATGCCCATAGGATAGGTTATCCAGAACAATGACCTCGTAGCCTGCCGATTTAAGAGCTAATACAGCGTGGGAGCCAATATATCCCGCTCCCCCTGTTACTAAAATGGTAGATTGACCCTCAGACACGTTTACTCCTTGCTAATCAAAACTCTAAAATTATTGGCGTTCATCGAAATACTGGGACATGGCATTATCAAGGCTGGGGAGTAGCACGCCACGTTCGCTGCCGAGAACGCTGTAGGTTGGTCGAGGAGCGGCAAAACCAAGCTCTCGCGTGGGGCGGGCTTCAATACCAGAGGCATCAACACCAGCCATAGAAGCAGCCAGCCGAGCCAACTGAGCCCACGCGATCGCACTCTTATTAGCCAAGTCCCACAAGCCGCTCTCGCTGTCAATTAACAAATCAAGCGTCGTATGCACCAGAGCCGGGACATAGGTAGGCGAAACCACCGAATCCTCTGCTGCCACGAACGTCTGCCCAGCGCTTAAATGGCGCAGCGCGATGGTAACGAAATTATACTCATCCCACGGCCCAAAGAATGCACTCGTGCGAATCACAAGGGCTGAAGGATGAGCCTTTAAGACCCGCACCTCCGCCTCAACTTTGCTACGTCCATACACATTAAGGGGCGCGACTGCGTTGCTTTCTACATAAGGGGTGGTACAAGCCCCGTCGAACACAAGGTCTGATGAGAAAGTAAGCAGCGGTACTCCCTGCCTCGCCCAGCTAGCAGCGAGAATTGCTGGACCCTCAGCGTTCACGCGCAAGCAGGCATCCACTTCGCGTTCTGCATCATCCACGCGAACATATCCAGCCGCATTCACCACCGCTCACGGATTCAATTCAGTTAACACCGTATCGACGGAGGTAGGGTCAGTAATGTCCATCTCTTGGCGTGTGAGGAGATGGTATTGGATGCCTCGGAGATTGCACAGACGAGCAAAAGCTTTGCCAAGTGTTCCTCTGGCTCCAATAATTACGATTGGACGCCGTGATTTGGGATTTTTATGCTGTGTTTTACCAAAATCTAAAATTTGCTCTTTCCCCAACTCGTTTGGGCGACAAGTTACCGACGGGTAGAACAGCCGCTCAGGTCGATGCCACCACCCAGGTGTGTCAAGTACCGGGTGATTGGGTTTGCGCCCCCTTGTTAATACTGAGTTGCGGTCTAACGTAGAATTTAACAAACCACAGAGGCACAGAGCGCACCGAGGTAAGAGAAAGAGAGAGTTATACCTTTGAATGCAACTTGGTATAAATCGCTGATCATCCGAGCGATCGCCGTGGGTCGGGGGTGTGGGCCACGCAGGTCGAACACCCCTAGCTCGTAGTAACCCTCAGCGCGAGTTACCAGACTATTCCAGTCATAGGCACCCAGCAGAGACCAAGCCGTCACGGCACGCATATCAATACCCTCGTGCCGCAAAGAAACCGCCCCATCCCAAACTTCCTTATGCAGACTCAATTAGTTGCATCATCGAACCCCAAGTGCGCTCCCAAGAAATCTGCTCCAAGAAGGTATCAACGCGAGCTAGCCAGCCTGATGCTTGGGTATCCTCACGCATCGCAGCTTCAGCAGCAGTAACAAACTCTGTAACTGTGTCTGCAATCCGTACTAAGCGTTCCTGCCCGTAGGGACGAACTACATCCTGAATCGAGGTAGAGACAACTGGCTTACTAGCGGCAAGGTACTCTGGTGTTTTGGTCGGGCTAATGAAGCGGGTTGACTCGTTGCGTGCAAACGGCAGCATCGCCAAGTCCCACCCCCCAAGATAAGCAGGCAATTCTTTATAATCTTTACCACCGAGATAATGGATGTTCTCGCGATGCGGCAGCAAGGCGGGATCAATTTTGACAACTGGCCCAATCATGACTAGATGCCAATCCGGTCGTGCTTCGGCAATCCCATCAAGCAGTTCGAGATCCATCCGTTCGTCTATCACCCCATAGAATCCAAGGCGCGGATGGGGAATGTTCGCTTGGTCTGCGGGATCTTGTTTAATGCTTCTCGCCTTTGCAAAATGCGGCACCTCCACACTACTGGGAAATGCGTAGACGTTCTCGTGCTGGTCGCGCTTGGCTTCGTAAAGGCTCTGTCCCCCAGTAAACACTAAGTCTGCACGGCTAAATAGTTCAGCCTCGCGTTCTCTCAAAAAATGTACAGTTTAAAACCACTTAATTGTTCTTGTACTTACCCCGTAAAAAGAATTCTAGGGCTATTTGCCATTTTTCAAATCAGCGCTATCACTTCTCAAAGAATAACCGTTACTATTCCACCTTGCTTCTATCGCAGGAATAAAACTATTTATGTCTTAAGGCTCAGCTTATATTAATATTATTAGTACAGATTGATACAATTTAAAGTTACAGCGTGGGTTCTAACGAATGACTCAATTGAACGAAAGAAAACCCTTTAAGGCGCAGTAGGTCAATTATTACTGAGCTCAGCCAACCACTTGTTAGTATCAAGAATTACAGAAGGATTTAACAAGAAATCTATCCTTGAGTTAGAGGGTGAGGAAAAATGTGTCGGTTACTTTGCTGATCAAAGACAACAAATGAAGCTGTAGTTATTTTGTTAATTCTATAGATAGAAGTGGGAATAAAGAGGAAGCAGTATTCTTGCTTAATACACAAAAATTGTTCTATTCAAAATAATCTTCCAAAGAAATAATATTAGATTCGGCTGAGTAAGAGAAATTTAGGTAATTTCAGTAGACTTAAAACGTGGGCGATAGAGAAGCGCTGTTGCTTACAGCAGATCGCCAAAAAATAGTACTTGACGATACCGTTTTCTGGGGAAGGTGCAAAAGCTGTTTGTCTGTGAGAGGTAGTTGCAGTCACAGCCAAACTAATACTCCTATGACTTAAAAATATTTTTACTTATTTTATTGTTGTTCTGAAACTCGAATAATGAACTACCCCGTTTAAGAAGCCTCGCATGAGCGAGGAATGAGTGACTACTTGTTCAAATCTTTGCTTCTCAGGAATCCGAGGATACAAAAACTAAAAAGTATTTGTGACAAAAAAATTAGTAAAAATTTATGTACACGAGGAAGAAGCCCAAGACGTGCGTCTTAGTATCCCCCGTTATATTCCTCTACCGTGTAGGCAGTAAGCTATATTCCCCAGGGAAGCTGTGACAAAATGTGAATTATTTAAAAATCTTATTGCCAAATATTTCTCTAGGTTGCAAAGTGTTGAGAAGTAGATCTTTCCCTTGAACGATGCTTAGCGACTAGCTCACTGCTTATTGTTCAAAGGGACTTCTTTTGTACACGCCGAGAGCTTTAGCCGATCAATTACCCAGCATGGTTAGAACAACCGTCGATCGCATCCTAGAAGAGACAAGACCCCTTTCAGCCCTAGACGTTTCAGACAACAGAGCCTTACCTGAGGTAGTCATTCCAACTCCGCCTCTCTCCATTGCCAAGAAATCGGTTCGGACGACGCTCCAGGCATCTACCTTAGATGGTGTCTTTGCCACATTTTTTGGCAGCGTCACGACCGGTGTGCTATTGACCAACTTTTTGCTGGAACTGGGGGCGACAAGCGTGGAAATTGGCTTACTGTCGTCAATTCCCATGTTTGTCAACTTGCTGCAACCCCTAGGAGCCTATCTCGGCGATCGCACGACGAGCCGCCACTGGTACAGTATTTTAATTTTTGGCTCGTCACGGTTTTTGTGGGTCATTCTATTGCTATTAATGATGGGGGTGAGTGACTCCCCAACCGAACGCCACCAGCTTCTCATGTGGACGTTAGGAATTGTCTTTGTCACCCATATCTTGGGTTCACTGGGTAGTGCTTCTTGGTTCAGTTGGATGGCGGCATTGGTTCCCCGACGTTTGCGGGGGCGCTATTTCGGCGTTCGCAATAGTGCCGCCAATTTGATGAATCTGATCGGCGTGCCGTTAATGGGATGGGGAGTTTCAACCTGGAAAGGTGGGGCGATTCAAGGTTACGGCATTGTTTTATCTTTAGGCATTGTCGCCGGTTTGCTGAGTTTGGTCTTTCAGTGGTTCATGATTGATGTGAATCCCCAAGCACCCATCCCAGAGAGTAAAGATGTTGCTCGTCGTGACTCAACTGAATCCCCATCGCGGTGGTTTAAGGATACCAACTTCTTGATATTTCTGCTCTACTTCGGTAGCTGGACGTTTGCGGTTAATCTGAGTGTGCCGTTTTACTCCCTCTACATGTTGGATAATCTACATCTCGATGTTGGTTTAGTCACACTTTACGGCAGCTTAACGGCTGGAGCGAATCTGCTAATGCTGATGGTGTGGGGGAAGTTGGCGGATCGGATTGGCAATCGACCCCTTCTACTGGGTATAGGTATTTTGGTGGCGGTAACGCCTCTTTTTTGGCTAGCGACTGGATCGAACCCAGCTTCCCTGTGGATCGGGTTACCCCTGATTCATGTGCTGCGGGGTAGTACTTGGGCGGCGATCGATCTATGTATTCATAATATGCAGATGAGTGTTGCACCTTTGCGAAGTCAATCTGGTTATTTTGCGATCGCAGCTGCAATTACGGGGGTGAGTGGAGCACTGGGAACCACAGCAGGAGGGTTTCTTGCTCAACTACCGAGTATCGGTGGCTTAGCTGGCTTATTTGCTCTTTCTGCGGTTTTACGATTGCTTGCCTTGTTGCCGTTGGTATTTGTCCGGGAACATCGCTCTCAGCCATTGATTCATGCATGGCGTGAAGTTCAGTTAGCGTTTGGTTTATCGTTCAATCGTGTTCGCAAAAATAACTTACTTTTAGGTTTAAAACCACAAGCTGTGCTGATTCAAGCTGTAGGATTAGCAAATCGCCTTAAGTAGAGTAGAGATAAACTGATTCCTCGCAACTATTGAGAACTTTATGAATGAATATTGATTAGACCTGTTTTGAAAGTCAATTTTCGCCCCCCCAGCTCCTCAAATTATGAAAGTGCTGGCCAACGCCAAGGCGGAAAAACGGGTTAGAGTAATACTTGGTTGCGTAGTGCTTTGGTGCAGGCCGCTAATGCCGCTGTCCGATGTAAAAACTCTTACCTGAGTGCTGTGTACCGTCGTTTAGTTGCACGACGTGGACACCGAAAGGCAATTGTGGCTGTAGCTCATCGCATTGAAACACGTTCTCCTACCGGATAAAGAACCTCTAAATATTACAGAATTTCTGCAACTGGTGGTGCAGCGGCTAAGCGGTTTGCCATCGCTAACAACTTGTGCGCGATTGCCCTGGCTGGGAAAGCGATCGGCCTTGACACTCAAGACAGTTTATTAAGCGCATCTTTACAGAGAATTGGTATCAGAACCTAGAGAGTACAGGCGATTGCGCTGATTCTTCCTGGAGGAGCGATCGCATTCTTGAAAGACGAGGATGAGAAAACAGGCTTTTCATCATTTATTAAGTCCGCAGAGCATAGCATCTCTGCAACAATGTTTTCACCCACTTCGACTTGCACCATAAAACTACAGCGATGGAAAAACCCTTCAGACTGATCTTCTCCAACGGACGTGAAGCCGCCGCCATTCGACCCTCTGTGCCCACAGAATTATCCGTTGCACTCAACCAGATAGGGCTTCAGAAGTCGCGTCCTATTTTAGTGGTTGTGGGAGGTGCCAGTTACATCAGTGAAGCTGAGTTCTTACGCATCCAACAGTTGTTTATCAAAGTGTTAGCCCCTATTGCTGAAAAGTTAGGCGCTTATGTGGTGGATGGGGGTACGGATGCGGGTGTGATGCAGCTGATGGGTAAGGCTCGTAGCCAAATCGCTGGGACATTTCCCCTAATTGGTGTCGCTCCGGAAGGAAAAGTGGCGCTTCCCAATCAGCTCACCCCTGCTGAGGATGCCACACCCTTAGAGCCTCACCATACCCATTTTGTCTTGATTCCTGGGAACGAGTGGGGGGATGAATCACCTTGGATTGTTCGCGTTGCTACAGTGCTAGCGAATGGTGATCCCTCCGTAACCGTGCTGCTTAACGGTGGGGAAGTTACGTTTAAAGATGCCTTTCAGAGTATTATTGCAGGGCGGTTGGTCATCGTAATTGCAGGTAGTGGAAGGACGGCAGATAAGATAGCAGACGCCTTGGATGGGAAAGGAACTGATCAGCGAGCTATAGAATTAGCTGACTCCGGCTTGGTGCGAGACATCAACTTAGAAGAAGGCTTCGATTATCTGGCACAAGCCATTCAGGAGCTGCTTTCAACTCCGGACTCAAGAATGCCAAACCAAGATGCTGATCAGCATGTCAGGTAGCCCTGCCTATCCCACCATCAAATCCTCATTATTTATTACTTGACGAACGTCCACTCCAACACCTTAATGGGTGCTTTCTGAAGTGCTTGTGTGAGTTCCTCGTTATCTTTAAAGGTGACTTGCTCCAGGTAAGAGGCTTCAACATTAACCGTAAAAGGTTCCTCTTCAAAAGGCCAAGGTTTCACGATAACCGTTTCATCACTCCGTTGTAGTACGTCGAAGCGTTTGCCATCTGGCCCTTTCGCGATTTCTAATGCCCGTTCACCCACGGGTAAGTGGCGCTGGCAAAGAATGAGTGAGAGGCGATCAAACATCTGCATAAAAGCGTAGGCGTCCTCAACGTCCTTCTTCGTCAGCTTTAACTCTTTGCGCCAATGCTCTTGATGTTTTAGTTGCTCATCCAGAAAGCGATCCATTTCAGCTGACTCGCCGCGTTTGCCTTCGTTGAGAAAGCTCATGTGCTTCGAGATGAGCAATGCCACCCACCGTCCCCGGTATAGGGCATTTTTCGTCAGTTCTCTCAGCTTTTCCATAGAGGTTGATTTGTCAAGGGTAAAGTCTAAGGGTGTACCCGCCGGAGTGAGTTGGTTCCCTTCCCATTCCTTTTCCAAATCATCGTGATGGGAAATTGCCGCGAGCGTCTCATATAAGCGAACGGGGGAATTTTTTCTGTTCCAATGTCCCGCCAGTTGAGCCGCCAGCAAAGCGTGGGCGCGATGATAAATCACTTCCCAACCCTTCTCATCTTGGTTAACAATCACAGAGTTTTCATGCTCCTTCAAAAAATGCACAGTATTGAATTGTTAACATTTCCAGGGTTGAGTTCCCATCTCTCTACAGGATGGGGAAGGGTAGCTATTAGTCTTGATTCAATCGTTGACGCGCTGCTTCTAAAAGCAGGCGTTGTTCAGCACGAGCGATCGCATTGTGGGTGCGTTCAACCTCATTAATATCTACAGAAATAGAAGTAATCCCCCACTGGACTAACGAATCAATTAAGTCAGGATACTGAGCTGGTGCCTGACCACAAATTGAGCAGGGAATACCCGTCTTCCTGGCTGATTCAATGAGTTGTTTCAGGGCTCGCCGAACCGCGAGATGATTTCCAGTTAGGGAGGAACCTAACTGTTCGCGATCGCGATCAGTCGCGAGCAATAATTGAGTTAAATCGTTTGTACCAATCGAGATGCCCTGAACCCCAGCTTTGACGTAATCTGCAAGGAGAAACAGCACCGAAGGAACCTCTGCCATAATCCAGAGCTGGAAATGGGGATTATCTGTTAGTCCAGCCTGTTCAACCCGGCGGCGGCAAAAACTAAACTCTTCAACGGTACGAACAAAAGGCAGCATCAAATTGACGTTGGTGTAGCCGATTTGGTGAACCTGCTTTAAAGCTCTCAGTTCTAAATCAAAGCAGGTGGGATCATCCAAATAGCGAAGTGTGCCGCGTCGCCCCACTATGGGATTTAGTTCCGGTTCTGATGGTGAGGTGGTACCTGTAAGCCCTTGCAATTCATGCGATCGCCAATCCAATGAGCGATAAAATACAGGTCGTGGTGTCAGGGCTGTGGCAAACTGAAGGATATGATGGGCAAGGCGTGTAACCAACTCATCCCTACGTTCCTGCCTCAACCAAACACTGAGGGGATGATTTTCCAGGGCATTTAGCATCATGAGTTCCGAACGCAATAACCCAACGCCATCCACTGGCAGCCCAACAATTCTTTCCACAGAGTTGGGTTGGCTCAGATTGACGAATAATTGAGTAGCAATCGGGTATTGATGATACAGGGTGAGAGATTGAGCATTGATCATAGGGGATTTCCCCTCGCTGCTATGGTGAGAACCCAGCCGATGGATTTCTCCCTGATCACCATCCACGAAGAGAAACTCGTCACTTTGAATGAGTTGGGTAATACCCCTAGCGCTTACGACGGCTGGGATACCTAGTTCTCTAGCAATAATTGCAGCATGGCTTGTCATACCTCCCCGTTCTGTCACGATACCGGCTGCTGACTTGATCCAAGGAAGCCAGTCAGGAGAGACGATGGGGGCAACCAAAATTCTTCCTGGGTGTAGCCCGTCCAGATTTTTGTCCTCACCATTGAGAACTTGGGCGAGTGCCGTGACTCGTCCTGCCGCTGCCGGTAGTCCTCTAACGATCTGAGGTGTGAGACGTTGGGTTGGAGGTTGAGTAGACATGGAAATCTTAGAGCTAACAGCTCTGGGTTGAGGGACAAATTGTGTCAGATACAGCTGGGGTTCTGAATTTCCAGGGGGTTGACAAAGTGCCCATTCTAAAGTAAAGGTTTGAGTTTGTTCAGCGGCTAAGTGCTGGGATAGCTCAACCAGCTGTTTGAGGTATTTCTCGTCTAAAGCGTACTGTTTTTGTTGCTCCTCGCTAAGCACATAAGCCTGTAATCCACTCTCAGTGGGAAGGCCAGACTCTTGCTTGTTCCTAATATGATAGGCACGGATTTTGCTTCCCAGGAGTGAGGAGAGGACAGTGCCGCTGTCCACCTGCAATTGATAGGAGTCTGGAAACACTTCCCCCTTGGTAATGGCTTCTCCAATGCCCCAGGTGGCTTGGACTTTCCACTCATTCGCGTTAGCCTCAAATGTTCCAGATGCGATCGCGTCCCAACGCGGTTGCACCAATACAGCCAAATTCAGCTGGTGGAACTTGATGGCGTTACGCTGCCAATAAAACAAGCTTCTGGCGCGAAAAAGTTCTCCCCAAACTCGTTTTAAGGAGAGGATGAGAGCATCTGGCTGACTATAACAAGTGTGGGATTCTAAAATCCCAAACGGTAGGGTGTTGCCTGTATTTAGGTTCCCAAGCACAGCGGATAAGGGTCGCGTTCGAGGCTGGGGATCGGAAGCCGAATAGGGGGCTGGACTGTCTTTTAGTCGTAGCGAAGGAGAGGGGTGCAAACTAACGACCGATGTGGCTAGAGCTTCAGCTGCCTTTAAGAGTGATGTTGTCCATGTAGGTGGCAAAGCACCATTAGCGATCGCTTTACGAATGCGTTGAGCAACATGCTGCAACTGGACTGGATTATCTACATCCACATGAAACGAAGAAAGGGGCAAATCGGCTAATAGAGGTTCCGACTCGCCCAAAAACTGGATAAATTTCCAAAATGCGCTAGTCGGAACCACAAAACCAGGCACTACCGGATAACCACTCTGCCAAAGCTGACTTAAGTGGAAAGCTTTATGGCCCACTAAGGGGAGGTCTGAGGGTTGAATGCGATCGAGCCAGTAAAGATTATCCAAAATTAGACTTCAGGAGGTCTTAGTTAGTGGGAATGGCTAGTAATCAAACGTCTACTAACTTAATTGAAAATAGCATCCCACCCCCTATCTCCCTCCTCGCCTGCGAGGAGGGGTTTATTTTTTATTCCTGCTGGTGTACGCCGTTGCGAAGGACTACTAACGACTTATGACCAACAATTCTCAACCCGTGTTTCGCATTCCGGCGGCAATCCCGTTGATGGTCAACAGTGCCCCCCGTAGTAACTCGCCTTTGCTGTACCGCGAGTGGACGACAGTTCCCGAGGCCGTCTGGTTGCCGTGCTGGCGTAGGCGTTTGAGCAACGAGACCTGTAAAAATCCCAAGGGGACAATTGTGCCGTTGCGCAGCTGCACCGATCGCTGTAACTCTGGGTCGCCATCTAACAGTCGTTTGTGGCCTGCGATCGAGAGGATTAAATCGCGGGTTAGGTTGAATTCGCTAGCAATCTGGTCAAACAAACGCTCAAAGCGTTCAATATTGTCTGGACTTGACAATTCGCGCACATAGTGGTGAGCCATTTGCAGATCGACCTTGGACAAGGTCATCTCCACTTTGGAAACAACCATTTTGAAGAACGGCCACTTGAAGTAGAAATAGCGCAGTAGCTTTAAATTCTCCTCCGGATCTTCATCGAGAAAGCCTTTGAGGGCTGTACCCACACCATACCAGCTTGGGAGTAGAAAGCGGGTTTGAGTCCAGCTAAACACCCAAGGAATCGCCCGGAGACTGGAGAAATCTTTCTTACCCCCCCGACGGGCAGGGCGAGAGCTGATTTGCAATTGGCTAATTTCTTGGATAGGCGTGATTTCATGAAAGAAATCGAGAAGGTCGGGTTGTTCGTAAATTAGGTCACGATAATGAGAACGCGATCGCGTCGCCAACTCTTCCATAATTTGCGTCCAAGGCTCAATATCATCAAACCCCGTGCGCAGCAAGCTCGCTTGAATCACCGCTGTTGTTACCGTTTCCAAGTGATAAAGAGCCAGTTCTGGGAGAGAGTACTTAGACGCCAGGACTTCCCCTTGTTCGGTAATCTTAATTCGCCCATTAATACTATGAACCGGTTGTGCGAGGATAGCTTCATACGCTGGGCCACCTCCACGACCCACAGAGCCACCACGTCCGTGAAAGATGCGTAAGGCTACACCGTACTCCTCCGCAATTTTCTGGAGTGCTTTCTGCGCCTTGTGGATTTCCCAGTTGCTACTCAAGAAACCAGAATCCTTATTACTGTCCGAGTAGCCCAACATCACCTCTTGGAGATTGGGAGTTAGGGTTGAAGGTTGAGGGTTATCTGAGCAACTTTCAACTTGTAACCTGCTAACTTTCAACTCTTCATAGCCTCCAGCAAGGCAGGCGCGATAAAGCGGTAGCTCGAACAGAGATTTCATCACGGCTGGAGCACGCTTCAAGTCTTCCACCGTTTCAAACAGCGGTACTACCTGAATGCTGCTTTTGCCCGTTGCTGGATCGTAGACACCCGCTTCCTTTGCTAGCAATAGCACTTCCAAAATGTCGCTGGCATCGTGGCTCATGCTGATGATGTAGGTCTGGCAGACTTGAGAACCAAACTCTTGTTGCAACTGCCGCAACATCCGGAAGGTCTCAATAGCCTCGCTAGTTTTCTCGGAAAAGGGCGCTTCAGTAGGAATTAGGGGGCGTCGCGTCTTTAACTCAGCCGTCAGCCACTGGGTACGCTCAGCTTCTGATAGCTCATTGTAGGGCTTAGGCAAAATTTGCAGGTACTCGGCTATTTCATTGAGAGTATCTGAGTGACGACTGCTTTCCTGGCGAATATCTAGGTGAGCCAGGTTAAAGCTATAAATTTCTACTTGACAGATTAGATTTTCCAGCTCCTGACAGCTTAACCCCGTCTCGGCGATGCTGCGCTCAATCAACCGCAGTTCTGCTAAAAAGTCGGCTCCAGAGCGGTAAACACCAGAACTTATGCTTTCGCTCAGGTCTTGTTGGAGGGACTTCCCATTGTAAAAATTGTAAAGCTGTCGATTGCGATCGCGCGTGTTTTCCAACCGTTGCTGCACATAGGAGAGCTTAAGTCGATAAGGCTCTTGTCGGTAGCGGATTGCCAGTTGCTCATACAACTCTGGCATTTGGGCTCGGTCTTGTTCTAGAGAGTCCAGCAACTCCGGTAAAACATCACTCCAGTGCAACGAAAGACTCAACAAATTGATCAGACTTCCTACCGACTGGATATACTTTTCTAGCACCAACCCGCGCTGATAGCAAGCTGTTTGCCAGGTCACTTGGGGCGTTACAGAAGGATTCCCATCCCGGTCTGATCCGACCCAAGAGCCAAACTTGCAGAAGTTGTGAACCGGAGGTTTTAACCACGGGAAAGACGCATTTAAGGACTGCTTCAGGCGATGATAGAGTTGGGGAATTGCCTCAAATAGCACTTCCTGAAAATAATGGAGTGTGTAATCAACCTCATCCAGTACGGTCGGCTTGAATTGATGTAACTCATCCGTGCGCCACCAGAGCCGAATCTCCTCTGTCAGTTGTTCGCTATAGCCCTCTACCTCCCAAGACGAGGTCAAACCCAAAGCTCTAGACGCTTCCTCCGCTTGGTCTAGCTGTTTCAGGATTCTCGCAATGCGTCGCTGTTTAGCCCGAATCGTATGGCGGGTAATTTCTGTGGGGTGAGCCGTGAATACTAACCGAACATCCAGATTTTCAATCATCCGCTGAATGTGCTGAGGTGGCACATTCAGCTGTTGCAAGTGAGGAAATAACCAGTGAAATGTACCGACTTCTCGTTTGGAGGTACCGATTTCCTGCCAGCTTCTTTCTAGAAAATCGGCATTGGGGTCAGAATTTTGAGCTTCTCCCCCTACCGCCTTGCTAGAACTCATACCCGATTTTCCATTTGTTTTCGGGTTAGGCGGCGCAGGGGGATTTGCATTGGGAGCATTGCAAGTGGCACGTCGGGAGAGCTGTTGAGTACGTTGCTCGTAATGCTGCTCAACAATGTTGATCAGCTGAAAGTAAAGAGCGAAAGCTCGTGACGCCCGGATAGCCGCATTGAGGTCGAGCTTTTCGATTACCTTAGAGACAGATGATGCAGGTAAGTCGGTGGCTTGTCCCTCTGGCGAACACAAGTCCCGTAGTTGTTTGAGCAGATCAACAAGTTCCTGACCGCATTCGGATAGGAGAACAGACTCCCACAAATCTTCTACCACTTTGAGACGATGGCGCAGAAACAATTCGGAGGTAGAAGAGGCAGCAATATCCTGATCAGACGAGTGGATGAGGGAGCTCATAAAAACCTCTTTGCAGTTCGGAAACCCACTCCCCTTCTAGGGGGTGGTAGGAGAACGATAACGCGGCGTTTCGCCGCCTTTTCCAAGCAAGCCTTTCGCCTCACAGTGGCTAACTGTTCACTCTCCAGTCGCACCCTGGAGCAGAGGCTACCGATAAACGATCGCCTCGGTAGGGCGATTACATCTCCCCGTTGGGGGTAAGGTGAACTGTTGACTCACGCCCTCTGCTAGCGTGACACTAACGTTGGACTAAGTCCCACCAACCGCGAGGTTAAAGATGATCCATTGTAGGGTGTTAGTCCCTCCCCGCGTCGTTCACAGGTAACTAAACAACCTATGTATGACAAACTCCACTGCCCGTCTTACCTGTAGCTCAATTAGGGAAAGATTTTCCCAGAGACTGGAGCGGCAGGTTTACAACGCCTATAAAGGCGCTGATTACAAAGGATGAAATTTTTTTTCTAGCCCTGTGCATCCTCAACCTCCGCCACTCTCCCCAAAGAGTAAACTTTACTCCTGAGTTGCTGAGTCTGGGAAGTGCAGAACTGGTAAACGCTCACCGCGAAACACTTCCTCGCTGCTGATGCCTGTACTTTGAAGCCAGGAGAAAATCGCGTCAGTCGCGAGAACGCCAAGAAGTAGGGGGCCAACCGCTAAACTTAATAAGAATTCGGTTGGCATCCGCGAGCTAGAGAGGTTCGCGGCTGTCGTTTCTGAGAGATTGCTGTTATAAGAGGACATGGATGAAGTAAAAAATAGCAATACTGAACTGAGGTCAGTGAGCTGGCTAGCGCCACCCACCTCGTGCAAATATCCTAGCGCTGCCTGACCCAGAAAGGAATTAGGCTTAGCAAGAAAGATGAAAGATTTCTCTAACCCCTAGTCCCAATCTCCAGTCCCCAGCCCCTAGTTCTCAGTTTCTAGTCCCCAGAAAGGCTATTTAGATGTATTTTGATGAAGTAATTGTGCTTACCTGCTTGGTTATTCCCGCTGGTAATGCTGAGCGGTTCAAAAAAAGCTATAAGTATGCTTAAACCGGGTGTGCAATTACTCAAGGAAAAATCATTAGATCCTTTATCAGTCCAGGTGACACGCTTGTAATGTTGGATGTCGATCAGCATACCCCAAAGGCTCGTTCGTCCTCGCTTGCCCAATGGGTATCCGGTGCAATCGGGCAACCGGGGGTACGCCTCCGAGTCCGTTTAGGAGGAAATAACCTGCACATTCTGTGTGAGAGCCGCCAGAGTTTAGACGCGAAGACGGTGGTGAATCGTTTGCTCAATGCGCTCGGAAGTCGGGAGGCGGGAGAAGCATTTCCGATAGACCCGGAAAACCCCGTCTACCAAATCATTATCTATGGGCGCACTTTGGGACACGATCGCCCCGATTGGATTAAGCAAATTAGGCTCAAGCCGCCCGTAACCCAGGGCAGTAAAACGGCTCAGGCAACGGCTGAGCCTGGGGTTGGGCCTGCAACACCTGAGGAGGAGTTAAGGGTTTCTCACGAAAGTCTCGCTCGTTCTGGCTCACCCGAAGCCATTGGTCGTTACCTCAGTGAATCGCTGAGTTCCCTGGGAGTCAGGGTTAAGGTACTCATCCAGACCCTTCCTGAAGCAACGACTAAACCCACAAATGCTACCCATTTCGCCACAACCGAGGAGTCTGGTGACTCACCAGATACCTTTCCCTTCGATGCGGACGCTTCAATTCCCAACCGCCGTCTTTGGGTGATTTGTAATTCTGACTACAGTCCGGATGCGTCTGTGCTGGCTGAGCCAGTGATTCAGCAGTTGCGTTCCTTGCGGCTCCAAGGGTTCCGGGATGCGGCAATTTGTAGTCAAGTGAGTGGGGAAACCTCTCCGGAATGGATGCTGCGGGTGGATTTGACGCCTGCGGAAGAAATGCTCAGGGAATGGGCTCGTTGGGGAGATGTGCAGGCGATCGCACGGTCTGTGAACCAGGCGATCTTGAAAGCGGGAATGGAAGTGCGAGCGGTTCTCAAAGACGCGACCTTGCATTTATTTTGTAGCCCTTTGGTCGCCCAGTCCAGCACTGTCCCAGATAAGCAAACGGCAGTCAGTGCGATCGCGGATGTGTTGGAAGCGATCAGTCCTCAAGGTATCCAAGCCGCTACGGTTTATGGTGTCGAAGCTTCAGATCGTACCCTGTCTCCAGAGCAAGAAAAGCCAGTCTGGATTGAGTGGCTAAATTTATCTACCGCCAACAATCCAACTTTAGGAGAATCGGCCTTGTCCTTAGCCCAAAAAGGACATCAGGGGGCTGTCACCTTTCTGCTCGAACGGTTACTCAATCCCGACCTGGATCGACGTTTGGCAACAGGGGGAATTCATCTAAAACTTCGCCGCAAGCAAGACTTGTTGCACATCATGAGCGAGGCGCCCATCTGTCCGCCCCAAGCTCAGGTGGCTCCTCCCATCGCCCGGTTCCTGCGTCAACTGGCAGTTCCCGGAATCGCTGGAGTGCGTATCTACGGACGCCGTGCCGGTTCCACCTCCCCGGCGTGGAACTATGGGGTTGATTTCGTCCAACGCCAGCGTTTGGTGCCCGAAGCCACTCCAGAATTTGCCGCCTCCGATGCCTATGTGAATGAATTGGTGGCTCCCACAGGGGAACCTGTTCTGCGTCCAGATGTCACGAAAGAAGACCTTGAAGATGGGCTGAGGCAAACTCT